>NZ_PJDK01000056.1:0-34976 GCF_002837615.1 Klebsiella sp. X1-16S-Nf21 | reverse complement strand
ACATTCATATAGTCAATACCCTACAGCAATAGGGTACACACGCCAGCCGAAAACGCTTTAAAAAATCAGATTACGATTAATTAATGCATATTAAATCATTAAATGATTAATGATAAAAACTCATACAAGATGATAAATTCAAAAGGCATTATCGGTTAGGGTTTTTCCAACGACAATCGCAAGCTACGTTTTATAAATACAAGAATGTCCATACTCTTTCCAGAAGTTAAATCACATGACAGCCATACTGATGGTAGCGTTAGCTGTAGTTCTTATTTTAGTTGCTGTGGGGTCACTGATTTCTTACATCAAAGAACGAAAGAGATACAAAGACACCTTTAAAAAGAAGTATTTGCAGCTAGATAGTATGAATGATGATGAATGGCTGGTTTTTCAGCCATTCATCACTACGGGTTACTGTGTTTTTTGAATGAGCGTCCAATAAAAAGCACCAGCACAACAACGATAAACGCCAGCATCACCATGTCCATCAGCATGCCAGCCAAGCCACTGCTTTCCTGATTAACCCTTTCCAGAAACTTATTCGACCGGTCCGGCGCGGACACCCATATGAAAAAGGCCCGCGGATGCGAGCCTTTTGAGAATTATGCTTACTTCAACTCATCAAGAGCGAAATCATTTGTGCCTAAACCACAGGTCAATTAAAAATGTTGCAAAAACAACAACAAAGAACCAGGCAATAGCCCCTTCAAGTTCAATAAGACTCATTAGACCATCCGCTTATTTTCTGTTCTTTGAGAGTATTATAGGGGCTAAGACAGTACGAATGTAAAGGTTTTGCAATTATTGCAAGAGCCCTGAAAAGCAAAAAACCCCGCCGAGGCGAGGTCTTAATATCTGTAACGTCATGGGCGTAATAACCCATCGTTGAAACGAGATTAGCCAATTTCCGCCACGTTTGCAATACCCCTTGGAAAAATCACCTCGTTACCCGTTCGAGCATCTTTTCTGCGAAGGATTCTTCAACGTGGCAATACTCCACCAGTCGATCGAAGAACAATTTGAAGTTTCTGCGCCAGGTAGTTTCTGTCACTCCAAGAGCCTTAAATACCTCGGTATCCTTTAATCTGGGATAGCCACGCCCGCTACAGCGGGGGCACTGTTTAAAAACAGGAAGCCCCTGCAACTTGGATTTTTTCTTATCGAGAACTTCACCGCGCCCCCGGCACCGGCATTCGTTCTTGATGCTCCCCTTCCCATTGCACGTTTTGCAGATTACCTTCACCTGCTCACGAATGGTTTTAACTTCCTCCCAGTCTGATGGAGAGATCCCCTTCGTAACTTTGACCCACTTCGGCGGCTTGCCATCTGGGTAGGTCACTTTGTTGGTGAATACCTCCGCGTCAATGAACCCGTCCCCGGCGCAACTACTGCATGTCACCCTGCTTGCGGCGCTAAGCGAGTAATCCCGAAAAACGTATTCGGCCATAATGAGCAGGAATGCTTCTCGCTGTTGTTCCGGCATGGCCTGCAGTGGCCGGTTCCGGCTGGCGCGTTGAGTGGCAAGCTCATTGATAAAGGCGATGATGTTGTCCGTATGAAGAACGCCAGCTTTTGCCAGATAGAGCTCGATGCCTATCGCTGATTTTGAAGTTGCCAAACCAAGAGCTGCCATAACATCGGTAATCGTCAGTGTTTCAGCAGTGATCCCACATGGTACAGCGCCGGGCATCATCGACTTTGGCGAGAAAAATTTCGGTAATGCTTCAAGTTTCACAATGATTCCCCTGCTTTCTGTGGCTGATTGGTTTTGGTACGACTATGTTTCGCTACTGGCGGCATGCTGGCGCGCTTAACGCTTTCCGCCTGGTACTGGATGAAGTGATCGAGGGTCATAGAGACTCCCCAATAATGATCTGCCCTTTCTCGCCCCATATTTTGGTGATGCGGCAATCCCATACGTGCGAATCATCGTCGTAGAGAGCATCCATTAGGGCTTTAAGCATGTTGTCGCAGTCAGGCTTTGACTGATGTGGACGTCCGGCGTTTTGCGCCCTCGTTTTCTGACTCCAGCTTTGCGGCATAGGCATGACGAACGTGACGTGAGCGCCGGACTCTGGCAGGTGAATGTTGCGAAGACGAGCTTCATCACAGAATGCCCGATAACGCATTACTGCTGGACGCTGCTTCCACTTATCAGCTCTGGTCATCCTGGGTTTTCCTATTGGCGTGATATCGTAGATTTTCATGATTTGATAAGTCCCTCTTTCCGCCAGATTTCCAGGGTACGCATTACCCCCTCAGCGTGCATCAGGCGCAGTTCGTCGCGGGTGTAATCGGTGGTTTTCTTTCTGCCATCAATGAGATCGTGGCAAGCGCTGCAGGCTATAGCGCCCTGTGTATCGTCCGGCTTACATCCAGTTCCGCAGGTACCCGCGAGGCGGTAATGCGCCAGTACGCTGGTTTCAGGATTGCCATTGCAGTACCCGGGGATCCGTACTGTGCATTCGCGGCCTCGGGCCGCTTTACGTAGGTTCGCCATACTCACCCCCACATCCTGTTGCGCCAGCGAGAGTCTGGCCGCGGCGGATTTTTGTCCTCCACCAATTGCACGCTGACGGTCCATGTCATAAAGTCAGGGTTTAAGCTTCGTTCGACCTTTACGCCCCGCTGACGATATCTCGCTACCAATTCTTCGGCCTGCTGCGTTGTGCATTCGAGATGGTGAAACCATGAGTGTTTCATCGGCATCACCCCGCGAAGCTTAAAAGTTGGTTTGCGGCGTTCTCGGCGTCCTGCAGACTGTTGAACGAACGAGAGAGGATCCATCGCCAGAGAACATCGAGCGATGCTTTGTACAGTTCCTGGAACTCGCATTCGTCCATGCTGGCGAAAGAAATACTGCGAGGGTGTTTTTTCAGCGTGCCGTCCGGCAGCTGTATGGCGTCATAGTGGCCAGCTTCAACGATGACCCACGCCCGGTAGGCGTCAAAAGATTTGCAAATACTGATACTGCCGGCACGTTTCTCGGCTACGCGATCGAGGTATTGTTCTGCGGCATCAAGCAGGGCTGATTCGTTACCGCCATAGGCGGCTAGAAAACTGGCGTAGCCATACACAAGCTTGCGCTCATTGGATGAGATCGCTCCGCCGGTAGGTTCCCAGTAGTCAAAGCCGAGATTGAGTAAAGCAAAGTAGCGGCGATGAAACGCCGGATTGCGGACAAGCTTATAATCGGCTTCCAGAACGGAGCCGAGCTTGCATTTTGATTGCAGAAAATCACTGGTCTCCGGCGTCGCGGGGATCAGGATACCTTGAGATTGTTTTATTAAGTGAAGCTGCGCCATCACGTTCTCCGGTGGCGCATCACTGTCAGGTGGCTGGTTGTTCAGGCCAGCACTGCAAGTATGATGTAGCTAGCTGTTAAGAGTCAATTTTTAGAGCTCATTTCCTTGATAACTTCCACTAACGATTTTCTTGTCCAGAGGTGTTCATCTTTTGCAATTTTTCTAACTGATACTTCGTTATCGATATTCGTCAAAAGGATTCGGTCATTCAAAGCTAATCGAAATGAGCACAAAACATGTCCGGATCCGTCCGTAATGGTGGCCCACACATTCCCCTGCTGATTTGGCTCAATACCATCTGTCACATTACCCCCTGAGCGACATACAGACGCACTCATAGAAAACGGGTAGCAGCATCAAGGGTAACGCGAATGCGATGCTCTGGGATAAGAGCCGCCACCATCAAAATCAAACTAATAAAACCAGTCGTCTGCGCTTTCCCACGTCTCCTGCAGGATTTGCTCTACATGCTTTTTATCGCCATCAGCGCCGCCCAAAACGTTAAGGCCATCGTTGCTTGTGCGTCGAATGATTAATTTGCAGTCATCATAAGACTGGGACAAGCGGCGCAGCAATTCTTGCTCAAGCGCAGGTATGGCGCCATCAGGGAGTTTTTTATGTTTATCAATTGTGACTTCTACTTTCATGGTTAGCACCTCACACAAATACTGTATAAATAAACAGTATACTGAGAGAGTGAAATGGTCAAGAGGTTAAGGGCTCTTTTTGCAAAGGCTATGAGTCTGTTTAACATGATGTTTTTCACTATTAAAAAACCCGCCGAAGCGGGCTTTATCATGCTGCAATGTCTTTTTTCAGGCTCATCTCCGGTAAGTTAGCTCTCACCAGCGCTTTAGCATGCAGCGGAGTTACCCACATGGTGGAGATTTGACGTTAAACGCACTCTTCAAGGTTTTACCAGACTGAATTTTATTGTATCCCGATACACCCCTGGATGGCCTGGCACAAACTTACACTTTTTAATAGCAACCTCAGTTTCCCTGAAGAAAACCTCATCGCCCGTTATGTCTACTGAGTACACTTCGCCTTTATCATTAACCCACGCCGCATAATCGACACTCCCTTCAGTTCTCAATGCCTGAGCCTTCACTGGCATCACTGGCGCAGGACAACTTATACGCACAGGTGATATTTCTTTTTTATTATCAATAGCAAACACCACGTTTGATATAAGAGCAGCACTAACCAGAAGTAATAATTTTTTCATAAACGATACCAACTTTGTTTTCCTTGCGTCCAAAATTCACTAATGCGCATTTTGCATGCAACACCGTAGGTGTGTTCCGCTTAGGCACCGCCCCCTAGGGTATGGGGGGATTATAGTTTAAGCAACTGCTCGCGTCCGACATGTCGCCGGCAAGTTTGCCCTCACTGATGTCTCAGCGAACGGCGGCGGGACGGGGTTTGTATAGCGTGAAAGCCACTTGCCTTTAGCGAGCTTAACACTTCGCGGGAAACAGGTCCGATTATGTACGGCTGCGAGAGACCCCTGAGCCGCGTAGATTTTTACTTTCATCAGCAATAAAAAAGCCCTCTCCGAAGAGAAGGCTTTTCATTTTTTTGCTCGGAAAACAGAATTGACGACGCAGTAGACAAGACCACAGATATGTGGCATCGAGCATCCAGCGAAAATCTTTAGGACCTCATCGGATAGCTCAAGAAACCCAAGCCCCACACAGATAAATACCGCGTTCACTACAACAACTTGCACAATTATTAAAATCAGCAGTGTTATTGCATACAAGACTTTAATCCGAGTGTTCTTAACTTTGTGCGCCATGTGTCCCCACTTGGCGCCGGAATCTAGTCGTCAGTTGCTCAGGCTGACAAGGTAATTATCGCCCTTCCCGGGGATAAATGCAAAATGAGCATATACGAGGAAATCGCTATTTTTTGGCGTTCTGCTCAGCCATTTCCAGATAGCGCGGATCGCTGGCGCGGGGTAGCTGGATGCTCTTCTCGCGGTAGTAGCGGACGCGCTCCATAAATACTCGCGCAGATGCTCTGGCTGCTCTCTGGCGACCACCTCGGCGACTACCGGCATATTCAGACACTCTTTGTACGCAACGCCTCTGGCAGCCAGGTCGACATTAACCTTGTACTGGTCCTCTTTCGACTTAGCTGCGATGTTCCACTTTGACATAAAAATCCCCTCTAGTGTGGAGGATATTATAAATCACTATAAGAAGACTAAGTAGATCTACATAGACAACTCTCGGTTACACATTTCCTTCCTTTGCTCTTTTAACATTCACCGATGCCTTGCTTAAAACAAGTACTGTTTCGAGATTATCATTCACTTTATAAAGAGCATAATTGTCGTAGTAATCATGATACCCTTCGGAAATCAAAAAATTTTCAAAAAAGTCTTTTGATATTTGCGGGAGCATATTACCTCTAAAAGGTGTCCTTTCTGGGATAAAACCATACTTATCAATAATAACATCCTCCGATTTTCCACCCACACAATAAGAAAAAATAAAACCCATTCTTTTTGTAAGAACAACACCATTAAAATTAGCAGTATTCTTAAACAATCTCCCCGCTAACGTCTTGATTGTAACTGGGCTTTCCACTTCACACTCAATTACCTCACCAGAAATAGTCACAATGGAAAAGAATAACGATTCAAAAGTATCGATTCTGACTGGCCCATTTTTATCATAAATGGAGCTATATTTAGGTACATCAACGAGCTTCGTATCATATCCTTTCAAAACCAATGGCTCGTCAAACTTAACCAATTCAATTGTCCCTTTCACTCCGATACCAAGCACTATAGATGATATTGCAATTGAATTATCTCTTTTATTGGAAACTACTAAATTTGAAACATAGGAATCATATAACCTACTAGAACTAATGCCATATGAAACACATATCCTCCTAGTAACCTTTTGATACCCAAAATAAATAGTAAATCCGGTCGCAATTACAGTCAGAAGTTTTATATCAAAAATGGAATATAGCCACACAAGACCATCTATAACTTTCTGGTTTATCATTTTGCATCCATTATTTATGACAATATTAATATCTCCCTCATTATGGGGAGGAGTCAATTAAGCTGCAATATTTTTTGACTGACACATCTCCAGCAGATTAGCCCTCACCAAGTCCTCGGTATCAGTATTGTCGAAACGAACATAAACTAATGTCATGCAGATTAACGGACTAAAGAATCTATTTCCCAATATTAATATTTTGAGATTCTTTTTTTCAAAAGTTAAAATACAAAATTCTAGTTTCTAATTCTAATGTGTTGATCGATATCTACTGTTACCCAACCAAATTGATTTATTTTCTGAATGGTTTCATTATAAACAGGCTGTTCTGATTCCAAACCTCTCAAAGTCAATATCAAAGTGGCTTTCTGCGGACGATTAGGTGCTGGCATTTCCGCTCTACGTAATACACTAAGCCGTAATCTCCAATCGCCCACATCAATACCGCGAGGACTGATCTTATGGTACGCTTTAACCGGAGACCATTTAAAACCATTCTCTACACGAGATTTTTCATATAACTCTTTCATATCTTTTGGTACTGCAGGCACCATTGAATGAAATTTTCGTTTACCATCCTTTCCTATATTATAACTCCCCATGCCTACATCAACGTTTGTTCTACAATATTCAGATGCATAGTTCTTATCTATTTCTGGCGAATATACTAATGTCATTAGAATTTCACCTCTATATTTTCCATCTTCTGTATTCAAACAGTCAGGTATAGGGAAAGGGAATTTTTCGAATTCAAATCCACCATGATTAATATCTGTTTCAAAAACCATAGTCATACAATTTGGATCACAGTAGAGATGATCTATAATATCACCAGGACGACCAAACCCTTTATAGTTAATGGTATCTGTGGTCACTTTACCATTTAGTAGGCTTGAATGAATTATTAAAGCCTTGACACGCTCGGTAGGAACATCTACTTTCCCTCCTTGAGATAAAAAATGATATAAATATGCAGCAATGCTTGAAACTATTGGTGTGGCAAAACTAGTCCCAACAGATTCACACAACATGTTATTCGGTCCTAAAGCCAATATTCCAATCTGAGCAAATGCACCTTTTGCGGTTACATTTCCTCCATAATGGGTGATTTCCGGCTTAGGGATATAACTAGGGCCTGGTCCAATACGAGAAAATGGAGACACTTCATCAATATGACTTATCGCGGATGGTGATTCTTTATGTGCCAGACTCCCAACAGTTAAAGCTCTTATAGAATCTCCTGGAGATGAGATTCTATTGATGCCCGAATTATTATTAGTAGTAGGCCAATATTGATTACGATTCTGATTCCCCGCAGCAATAACAAATAAACATCCATACTTATCGTGCATTTCATCTAAAAAATGAGCAAAATCTGAAAAATCTGTTGTATGAGCAGGATCATCTCCTCCTAATGAAAGATTCCAAATTTTTACCTGCGGATACTTAGGGATAACCTCTTCAATAATAGAAACCAAATCATCTTCAGATGTTGTTCCTCCGCGAGGAAATACATTAATATCTACGATTCTTGCATGCGTATCAGGGAATCGTTGGTCTTGATGATTCAAGCTTTGACAATTAACAATAAGAGCAGCAACCATTGTGCCATGGCTATAGTCTTCTAATCCAAATGGTACATAACTCTCTCTAGCAACAATCCATGGTGCTATTAATGAACTATTCGGACAAATACCTGAATCGATAACACCAACAATTGGGTAATCAACATCTTGTTGTGGTGCAGGAAACAGCATTTCATCTGCAGAACCTAAAAAAGATGTCTGCAAGTGAAAATCACTGACAGAAAACTCAGGAATAGTTGAAATGGTACGCAACCCGATAAATTTAGTAATTTTCTTTATTATGCGTTCATCTTGAGACACCAATGAAATCAGGTCATTACAACTACCATACGTAAGCTTTTTCACACGGACATTATTTTCTTTAGCGAATTTATAAAATGCCAACTGTAATTTAGCATTTTTTTCTTCATTTTGGTGATCGAATAGTTTAACCTTTAATTTCCGCCCCTTCATTACAGCAGTAATAATATCATTCAAATTACCACCGGAGATACTATCATCAGAAGTGTAAGCCTCAATTTTTTCTATAGCAGATATATTTGCTACTAGTTTCTGACTTTTCCCTGTGAGGAGTTTAGTTCTTAAACTATTTAATCCGTCCTTTGTTGCACTAACAAGTAATTCACCAAAGTCTAAACTACCAACAATAGGACATGTTTTTGAATAAAAAAGGTCCATTGGCCTATGACTTTTTGCCAAAGCCTCTTCTTTAAGAGTAACCTTAACAACTCCAGCTAAACCAGGCCACTGGTTAAACTCATCATTAAAATAATCCAATGCCTCTTTCGTTTGCTGGGCAAGGCTATTTCTAACTTCAACCGAAACACCATCGCCAAATACCGTTGGTGGACCAAACCCTTCATAGATGATTTTTTTATAATCACGCTCGTTAACTTGGACAATCTGAAGAGGGTTATTTTGCTTTTCCATAATTAATTATCACCTCTCTTTGAAGTCAGCCCTGAAACTTTACCTGTTGATAAACCGAACATCGTAGCTAATCTTTCAATAGTGAAAACCTTACCATTTAGCTCTCGAAGTTTTATTATTTTATCTTCATCTCTAATCCCTGCATCATGGAGAACATCTTGATACTGATTAACAGCCAAGTTAATAATCAATCGATCAACATCTATAAAATCATGGCCTGATAATATCGCACTTCTAATAGCGGTTAAGCAGGATTCCTTTATCGTTGCACCACTCATACCTTCAGTTGCATCAACAATTTTTTTCACATTTTTTGGGCAAAAATCACCTAAAAATTGCTTTACCAATTTAAGCCTCAATTCCTTATTCGGAAGAGTAATCTTCAATCGATATGCAAATCGTCTCCAAACAGCAGAATCAAGTAATCCCTGATGGTTAGTTGCAGCAAGAAGAATTGTATTTTCGGGTAAAGCATCGATATTCTGAAGCAAACTGACAACCACTCGTTTCAACTCACCGAGTTCATGTTGATCATCACGTGCTTTAGCAAAAGCATCAAACTCATCTAAAAATAGAACACATGGCCTACTTGAAGCGTGATCAAATAAACTACGAATATTTTTAGCTGTAGAGCCTAAAAACGAAGAAATCAACGTATCACATCGAGCAGTAATTATCGGTAAATCTAATTTTGCGGCGATGTGATGAGCTAACTGTGTTTTTCCACATCCTGGAGGGCCATATAACATCATAGAAGGTGAAATACCGACCCCAGCGTCTGAAAGCAACTGCGCCTTGTTAATAAAAGATAAAAACTCATCAACACTTTCTTGCACAGAGGTCGGTAGCTGAATAAAAGATTCTTCCAGAGAGGGATACGCTACATCGCCCAAGGTAAGACGACTGTCCTTATCGACTGGTACGACAGGCTCAAGCCTTCCGCCAACACCAGCTGTTGAGTACACAGAACCTGACTTATTAATTTTCTTTCTAATGCTCTGTGCAACCCTCATCTCCCCATCTTTTTCCAATTTCGAGGCAAGAAGTTCAGAGTAGGCAGTCACTTGAGAAAGGTTGTTGCTAAGTGCTCCCTCAATTACTTTCAGTAGTTCCAGCGTATGTTGCATATAGTAGTATTCATTAGGTTATGCCAGTGTGCTTTCAGCATAACCCACATGAAGATAACCTTCAATACATGAAAAAATAAATAAAAAAATGAAAAAAATGCTTAATACATGAAGATAAAAAAGCAAAAAATCAAAAACCACATCATAACAAATTGAAAAATAACAAAATTACATAGCCCACATAAAAAACCAGTTCACAGCAGAGTTATCGATGCAACCAGAAGCGTAAACCTTTGGCAGACATTAAGTCCTTTAAGGATGATTACCACCAAACCTCCAGCACGAAAGTCAGCCATTATGCAGCCTCCCACGCCTGGCACATTTCAGGAAGATTAGCCCTCACCAGCGCCTCAGCGAACGGGGGCGGTACCGCATTGCCACAGCGGGCCACCTGCTTATCCTTGGCGTATTTCACGCCGCGGTAGTCGCGATCGATGATGTACCACTCCGGGAATCCCTGAGCGCGGTAAAGTTCATGTGGCTGCAGCATGCGCATTCCGATGTCAACAATGCGGTAAACGATGCCCTTAATCGTCACTAGTTCGCTGACGCCAAAAGAATTTAGGAACTCTTTAACTTGATCCGCACGCCGCTCGTCGTAATCATTAGCCGCCAAAAACGCGCTAACTTCTCCAACATGCTGACCTCCAGCAGTGATTGTCGGCATCGGTTCATCGGTACGCTGACCATCACGGCAGGTACCACGCAATTTTACCAGGTGCGATGTCACAAGTGCGTGATGATCGACGGTAGTCACTGAGTGAGCTGGCTCATCAAGCGCAACGCCCGGACCGGTGTAGTTCCCGCCATAGTGTTTCGCCAGGAACGCAGTTGTTACGGCAAACTTATTGCCCCCAGCTGTAACAGTACCCAACGGTTTACCAAGATTGAGCACCCGAGGCGATTGCCCCACCCGTTCGCCATACCCCATCTGAATAAGCGTGGCCGTGACTAACTGAGACTTTCCCCCACCACCAGCGGTAATTGTGGCGCTAGGCTCATCTGCCCGGTGGCCAATGCTAGCACCGAACTGGCGGGCGATAACCGGGGCAACCACACATGCTCGGGATTGCTTTAGGATGGTATGAACTGGTTTGTTGAGTGAACGCGGTTTAGCTTGGTAATGGCTACCACCATTTCCAGCCACAAACGGTGCCAGAGTAGGTACCGCCAACGCGTAACCATGAGTTTTGGTGATTGTCTGTATTGGCGAATACAACCCCTGTCCACGGAAACAGTTATATTTCCCGCGTGTCGTTGTGTGATTGCACTTCACGATGAACGGCGAAGCGCTTTCGATAACAAAGCGCTGAATGCCGCGGGCAATACGTTTTAGCGTATTCTCTGCCAGAGGCTTTTTGCGATCGAAGATACTCGGCACGGGAATTGTCCAGTCAATGCATTCTGCAGCTGTGCGCCATGGCGCCAGTTTTCCGGCCAGCACAGCCGGTGATTTCGGATCCCCGTGGGTTGCCTCCGGCCAGACTATTGGTTGCCCGTCCCGGCGCATTACCATGAAGAACCGCTTACGGATGGTCGGCGCGCCATAGTCGCAGGCGCGCAGCTCACGGAAATCGACAACATAGCCCAGGCCGGCAACTAAGCGTTTCGCCTGTTCACTATCCGGCGACAACTCCAGAAACTCACAGCATTCCAACAACGCAGGGTGATCTGCAGGAACTCCGGATGTCAGCATGCCGACGAACGCCTGGAACGTTTCGCCAACGCGGTCCGGATCCGGACGCATTTCAGCCGCCAGTATCGGACCCCACGTTTTAAACTCTTCGACGTTCTCCAGCATCATCACCCGAGGGCCAACGTCTAGCGCCCAGCGGATGACGATCCATGCAAGGCCCCGAATGGTTTTTTCTACAGGTTTAGCGCCTTTCGCTTTTGAGAAGTGACGGCAGTCCGGCGAGAACCATGCCAGACCGACGCGGCGGCTGGCGGTCGCGACTTTTGGCCTGATAGAGTAGACCGACTCGCAATAATGCAACGTATCCGGGTGGTTCGTAGTGTGCATGGCTACCGCGTTGGGATCGTGGTTTATCGCAATATCCACGCTGCGGCCTATCGCCAACTCAATCCCCGTTGAGGCGCCACCGCCACCAGCAAAGTTATCAACGATGATTTCTCTCACGCGTATTTCCCCATGGCGCAGGCCAACGAACGAGCCGCGGCGATAATTGACGATACCGGCATTTTCTCCAACCACATACGGTTGATATGATGATGCAGTCGGCGTTGGTGATGCGCCGGCAATTCACCGGCGTTTTCGACTTCAGAGAAAACCATCGTTACTTCAGCGGGCCATACAGTTTCTGGTACATTTACCAGCAGCAGCTGCTCCAGCTCTAGAATGCGTTTGCAGGCATACTGCAGCGATGGTTCCATTTCCTTGTTCATGTCTGCGCTCCTTCCAAAGCAACCGCAATAGCTTCAAAAAAACCATCACGGGTATGATTTGTCATCGCTGGTACGAATGCAGCCATCAACAGCTCCTGATCGCAGTTTTCGTCTTCAGAGAGCATCGCTATTTTTTTATCCAGACGATTCTTTGCGTCCTGCAGCTGCTCGTTCTTACTGGCGCGTTGGATGTAGTCCGCAATGATTGCGATCGCTTTGTTCGTCAACTTCACTGTGACTTCACTCATAATTTGCTCCCGATTTTCTCAATCGTTTCCAGCAAAAGCCGACGGCGCGTATTCTCGGCAAAGTGCCGGCGCCCGGTATCTTTGTGGTAAAACTCGTTTTTTCCCACCACCCACATACTTTCCGTCGCGTGCAGCTTTTTACGTTTCGGTCCGTCTTTGGTAATCACAATACCGATATGAGTTTTCTCGATAGTCATAAGGCCTCCCGTGATGACGATGCCGGCGTACAGGTAAAAATCATTTCCTGAATATCGAGGAAACGCTGGAATACAGGACAACCAAGCAGGCTGTAATTCATCCCAACAGCAACTTTCGGCACCAGGCCAAAACGCTTCATATCAAAGTTGATGACGGCCCGCTGATCGCGGAAAAGCCCCAAACGACCATGCCGGACAACCTCGCCAGTAGCTTCTGCTTCGGAAAAATACCGCTGAACAGTAGCGCGGCTCAGGCCCAGTTTTTTCATTGCCTCGGCGGTCGTGAGTCGCCCCTGATGCCTGGTGATCCGAATCACTGCACGGACGTACTCTCTGCGCTCAACTGCTGACAATGCTCTAGCCATGATTCCGCCCTCTGCCTAAACCGAATTTCGCTCGAATTTCCACGATTTTGTTTATGCCCTGCTCGTTGCTCAGCGGACGTCCACCAAGCTTTGGGATCTGTTTAACCGGCTCGGGAATCACTTCCCCGGCATTCATGCGACGAACAATACGCAGCAGCTCGTCAGAGGCTTTACGGCGTAGTTCGGAATCACTCAGTGCATTTGCACGCATGTCGGTATACAGCCCAGTAACCAGCCAGTAATGCTCATTACGTTCCCACGGATAGGATTCAGCATCAGGGTAAAGTCCTCGGGTCCGGCAGTAGCGATAAATCATCTCCATCAGCTCGTTAACATCAGGAAGACCAGCCGCAACCACTTCCTCAGAACGACACCAGGCGACGAACTGCCCCGGCGACGGCATGAAGGGTTTTTCCTGTTTGCGGGCAACACGCATTCCGGCGTTAATCTGCTCCATCGTGGTGATCCCGTTTTCCTTGAACGCCAGGAGCCACTGGCGACGCATCTCGTTGAGATCTTCCGCTGATTTGTTGGCCAGTGCCGGGAATACGGCGAGCAGCTGGCGAAACAGTTCGTTGAATACCTCTGCCGTCTTTGTCGCCTGATGTGCAAAGCTCTGTGCATCCTGGATTTCAGGCATGCCGGCGGCGATACGTTGAAAGTTATTCCGATCGAAGTTATGCATGCTTTCTGCGATAGATTTCATTCGAGTACCCCGTCGATCCAGTCGGTATTGTCCAGCGCACTGGCGCCTGATGTGGTTTTTGATGGGCCATGGCTGCGCAGGCGTTGAGTTGTGAGTTGGTCCCACTTCTTACGTAGTTTTGAGGGGCAGAGGATGTTTCCCTGCCAGAAACCGTCCTCATTCGCCCACTTGAACAGTTCGCAGATTTCATAGTGAGTGCGCTTGTCCTGCAGACGCATCAGGCGGATGGTGTTCGCCCATTCAACCCAGTTTGGCTCTGAGAGGGAGGCGTTCACGGTGAGGGCTTTATCGAAAATCCATCGCGCGGCTTTGAGGTCGTCAGCTGTTCCCCAGGATTTACCAGATGGGGTGTAAATCCCGTCAGCAGCCTCAGGATGGCGAGAGAGAAACTCATGAGTTTTCTTGTTTCGGGATTCTTCAGAATTCCGAGACGAAGATCTTTTAATATTGTTTTTGTTATAGTCTTGGGTGTCTACCGTTTCCGGGAAGGTTTTTCCCGATTCCGGGAAGGAAATTCCCGTTTTCGGGAAGAGTTTTCCCGCTTTCGGTTTGTCCAAAATCCAGGCAGATAGCTCAGTATTTATACCGACAGTTTTCATCACACCATGCTTGTGACTAAAAATAATTCCCCGTGCTGCGAGTAGCTTTATCGCATCTGAAACATGAGAATCACTCAACCCGGTTAACTCAGAAATGACGGTATTTGTCACCCGATCCTGTTTTTTGTTCCATCCGTAGGTAAGCCAGATAACAGCCTCAAGACACTGCCACTCGCGCCCGGACATACGCAGCCGCGGCTTGAGTTTCTGTATCTCATTGGCGATTCTGGTGTAGCCGTTGGACAGGTCGGCCATGCGACCTCCCGTTAGTTCAGTTTTGATTGGAAAATTGATAACTTCAGCGGTATTTGACATACTTCATCCCGTGAATTGACCCAATTAATTCACCCGAAAGCCGTTGGTGTTGCTGCACCGCGGCTTTCACCCTTTCAGAACAACCCAGCCTGTTTGCTACCTTTTCGCACCGCACGTTTAGCTGCACGGCGTTCAGTCGCGCTGGTCTGCTTCTCCGCCCATAAGCGGCCATGCCTGAGAGCATCATCGAAAATCGCCCCTTTTTTAGTTGCCTGTGACATTCGGTTGTATAAGTCCTCCGCATGCCTTGCCCCCCCTGAGCCACCGGAACAGAAAACCCCTCGCTCAGAAGTATTTTTTCAACCTGGTTACGAACGTAATCACCCCACCCCATACCACCTCCTACAGCGTGCACAGCATCGAGCTAACGAGTGTCATCAGCGTTCCTGTCTGCTCAGGCATCAGCCTGAATAGCGAAGCTATTCCCTCGCTTACCTCTTTCAGTTTCTGGTGCTCCGGCGCGTTCAGCATCACTGCCTGCTTTGCTTCAGCGCATTCCTTCATGGCCGAAGACAGGCGCGACAAAATATCGTCCTGAGGCATCAGGCGATGGCGGAATTCCAACGGAAGAACGGCCATGATTGCCGGGGTAAGAAGGCGAACGTACTCGCGATAGCGCTCAGACTCGGCAGGGTTGTCCAGGTAGCGAAAAAGCTTCTGACGGGCACGGCTGATGTCGTCAGGAAACGCGATCTCCTCGCCGCCCTGCTGTCGCCACTCATCGATGATGTGGGCCGACACAACGTCCTGCCCTTCAGCTGCTGCCCAGGCACGAACGGCAGAGCGAATTGCGTCGTGATCTGCCTCTCTCAGTTGATTACGCTTTATCAGAGCGCCGGTGTTGAATCCGGTATTTTGTTGAAAGGGAAATGTTTGCATGTTCAGCCTTCCTGTTTCGGCAGGCCGTCAGTTGGGTTTGGGTAAATGTCACCCCGCATCTGATGAGGGGTAACCTTCCATCCGAGAGCCTCACAAACTGGAATTACGCGATGAGCGGGGGTCTCGCTATTCAGCCAAAGGCTAACTGTTTGAGGGGTTGTGCCGAGTCGTTTAGCCAGCTCGGTCTGGCTCATGATTGAGCAGATAATGGTTTTTAGATTCGTATTCATAAAGCCTCCTTGGAAATACAAGAAAACATTACATCACGAAATTAGATATAACAAGTTTTTCTTGTGTCAATCTTGCAATGTCTTCTACAAGTAAGGCTTGTAAAATGATAAATATGAAAACAGAACAGCATGAAAACTTTGTCCGCAGGCTCCAGCTCATCCAGGATCAAACTGGCTGGAACCTATCTGAGATTGCCAGGAGAGTTACTGTTTCTCCTCAGGCTGTTCAACAATGGGCCAAAGGTGAGACAACTCCACGCGGTGAGCGCCTTAAAAGACTTGCAGCTGTAACTGGTAAACCTGAGCATTGGTTTTTCATGCCGCCAGACGAAGATGGTGAGAATGATTCATTACAGACAGAACCTGTAGCGCCTGGCCGGAACGAACTAGATGACAAAGAGAAAGCCCTTTTAGCTCTCTTTAACCAGATGCCAGAAGCCGAGAAGAACAGGCTTATAGTCCACGCAAAAGCCACTTTAAAAGAACTCGACCTCCTAAAGGATGACGTTCTCAGCATCATCAAGGATATTAACGATTAAATTCATATGATTAGCAGCTATCCATATCGGATAGCCGTTTTCGCACGCCCTCAATAACAACATTTTCTTGTATTTCTCCTTGTAAAAAGCAAATTTACCTTGTAACGTTATTCACATCGACAACAACCGCATTGTTGTCAGGTGGTAAACGTTCCGCTGGCCACGTAATGGCTGAGGTTGAAATGAGTAAGCAAGGCATCAGAGCCATGGTCATTTCGGCAGTAATTGGGCTCTTCATCTGGATCGCGCTTTTCTGCGCACTGAGGGAGTTATTTACATGATTGATTTCGCACGCAAACCCGCTCGTCAGCAGGCTGTTCGTTTAAGTCCGCTGTCAGCTTTCATTCGCCGGGTGTGCTACATGCTCGCGCAAAAAGGAGACCCTTCATGAGCACGATGTTTGCCCTGGTTCTCACCGTCAGCATGCTGACGGGCGGTAATCAGGATATCCTGCTCGGCGTTTACGACACTGAGAATGACTGCAAGGCAGCTGCAGAAGAGCAACACGTGACAGCCGAATGTTACCCGCTGAAAGGTGTACTCGACGAGCATCCGGCCGGGTTCACTGTGCAAATGTAGGGGGGAAGAATGCAGAAGAAATGCGGTTATTGCCGTAAAGCAATCGAGGGAAAACCAGTGGTGAGCACCCTGTTGTACCTCCAGGGAAACCAGCTCGCACGGAAAGAAAAAGAGTATTGCTCTGAACGTTGCGCTTCTCACGACCAGATGGCTCACGAGGGCTAACGTAAACCCGCCGAAGCGGGCTGTACGTCCGGTGACACCGACCAAAGTTCCACCGGAAATTACCAACAACCAATGACAACCCTGAATGGGCGCTACCAATGGCCCGGGGGATTCTACATCCAAAATAGAGGCTATCACATGGAATATTTTTATCTGATAAAAGCGACTCAAAAATCGGGTAAAGCTGATGCCGTAATCTGGCGCACTAATAAATCAGAAGCTCGCGCCCTTCTGCAACTGGACGTCGATCTGGAAGACGCCGGGATCGAAACAGGCCGCGGCAAAGACTATCAAAAACCAATTCGCACCGATTTCCCGGTATTCAACGACCTGCCAGCGGAGGGTGTTCTCGATTACTCATGGTGCGAACGCTACCAGCTCGGCGACGATGGTCGCACCTGGGCTTTGAAGCCAGGGCAGGCGCCTGCTGATGTTCATCACGGAGATGATTCCGGAGTATCCGCTGAGCCCGTTAGTGGCGAGCTGGTTGATGCCAATACTGCAGGTGACGCGGCACAGGGTGAGACCGTGGAAACTTTCGGTAGCGATGAATACCAGGACGATTCGAGCGCGCTTTTTAACGTGGCAGAACTCCCCTTTCGTGCTCAGCTGCTGGCGCAGTATATGGCCGAAGAACGTCACGCTTATCATATCAGCATGCCTCACCGGCAGGAGCTGTCAGTTCTTGAAATGGACACTGATAATGCGGCCGTCCAGGATCTGATTCTGGCCGCCGAGAATATCCCTGAAATCAAAAAATACGATATGCCGGCGCTCTGGAAATTCACCAGTGCCAATAAAAAAGTCTTCCCCGAAGGGAAACGGCATGAGCTCGGCAAGCGCATCCAGTTTGCAAAGCTGTGGTTCGCTACTAACGCGATCGACCGCGGCATTCTCACCAGGGAATGGGCTGCCGGTAACTGCATTTCTTCGGTTATGAAAACTGATGCAGGTACGAATGCTGGCGGCGGTAATAAAACCGATCGCAATCCTTCATACACCCATACCCTTGATACGCTCGATGTAGAAATAGCCCTGGCCACAATGCCAATGGATTTCGATATCTACAATTTCCCGGCATCAATTCACCGCCGGGCCAAAGAGATCGTCCAGAAGAAAGAAAGTCCGTTCAAGGAATGGTCGGCTGCCCTGCGCAAAACCCTTGGCATCCTGGATTATTCGCGTGCGGCGATTTTTGCACTGATCAGGGAAGCATCCAGCGGAATAACTCCTTTTCCAGATCGGTTGCGTGGCTACATCAACGCAAATCTGACTGAGCATAAGCATGACGCCCCTTCCCCTGAAACGCTTGCCAAGGCAGGGCATATTTCATCTGCCGCCGTCACTCTGGACGCTGTGAAAAAGGCTATCGATGGAGATGAAGGTGTGCCTGACCTGGAAACTCTCCCAACTGACTTTCAGGTAATTGGCACCGAACTTGTGAAAGAAGCTCAAAAGAAACGACCTGACGCTAATCAGGTTCTGGCCGCCGAACGTGGCGAATATGTCGAAGGTATCAGTGACCCCACGGATCCGAAGTGGATAACCGAAGACCTGACCAAGCCCAAACAGCTTGAAGTTTCAAACATGGGCAATGGTGTTTTTTCGATTGATGGTCTGATGGATAGCCAGACATCACCAGCACCAGCACTTTCTATCGTGGACCAGGCGCGCCAGCGCGCTGCAGAAGAAAAATTACATCCAGCTAATTCCGGGGAAACCACCAGCAATGTGCAGATGGAAACGGCTCAGCCGGTCGAAGACGAAAATGATAATGCGGTATCAGCAGGCGAAGGCGCTGATGAACCTCCTGCGCAAACAACTGCCGTGAACATGAGAGAAATACTGGCTGAACGCTGCCCGGATCTTACCGCCGAAGTGCTGAAAAGCCAGGTTTCCGAGAGTGCTCATAGCGATGAAGAGGAAGAGGCTGAACAAGCAGCGCCAGCATGGCCGGAGTATTTCGAGCCTGGTCGATATGAAGGCGTGCCAAATGAGGTCTACCACGCCGCTAACGGTATCAGCTCCACGATGGTTAAAGATGCGCGGGTTTCGCTGATGTATTTCGAGGCGCGCCACGTATCCAAAACCATCCAGAAGGTACGCTCCCCTGTTCTGGATATGGGAAATCTGGTGCATGCACTGGCGCTGCAGCCTGATCAGCTGGAAAAAGAATTCAGCATCGAGCCGGAAATCCCGGAAGGCGCTTTCACCACGACTGCGACGATCCGCGCGTTTATCGACGAATACAACAACGGGCTTCCGGTTTTGCTCAGCGCAGATGACATCAAGAGATTCCTGGAGGAATACAACGCGACCCTGCCCGCCCAGGTTCCTTTGGGTACATCAGTTGAAGAAACCGGCCAGGGTTATATGTCTTTGCCTGCTGAGTTCCAGCGCATTGAAGACGGTCAAAAGCAAACCGCTACCGCAATGAAGGCATGCATCAAGGAATACAACGCTACTCTGCCCGCCCAGGTGAAAACCAGCGGCAGCCGCGATGCCTTACTGGAACAGCTGGCGCTTATTAATCCTGACATGGTTGCTCAGGAAGCACAGAAGGCGCAGCCGCTGAAAGTTTCAGGTACTAAGGCGGATCTGATTCAGGCCGTGAAATCGGTTAAACCGGTTGCCGTATTTGCCGATGAGCTGCTGGATGCATGGCGCGAGAACCCGGAAGGAAAAGTGCTGGTTACCCGTCAGCAGCTGGCTACGGCACTGGCCATTCAGAAAGCACTGTTGAATCACCCGACCGCTGGCAAGTTGTTGACGCACCCGAGCCGTGCCGTCGAGGTGAGTTATTTCGGCATTGATGAGGAAACCGGGCTGGAAGTTCGCGTGCGCCCTGACCTTGAGATAGACATGGGCGGCCTGCGCATCGGTGCGGACCTGAAAACCATCAGCATGTGGAACATCAAGCAGGAAGGACTACGCGCGAAACTGCACCGGGAAATCATCGAGCGCGATTACCACCTGAGCGCGGCTATGTACTGCGAAACCGCAGCCCTTGACCAGTTCTTCTGGATATTCGTCAACAAAGACGAGAACTACCACTGGATCGCCATCATCGAGGCATCCGAAGAACTGCTGGAACTCGGCATGCTGGAATACCGCAAAGCTATGCGCGCGATCGCGAACGGTTTCGACACTGGCGAATGGCCGGCGCCAATCACTGAGGATTACGCCGAAGAACTCAACGATTTTGATGTGCGCCGTCTCGAAGCGCTGCGCGTACAGGCATAAGGGGATATGACGATGGAAAACACCAATATTGTTACCACTGAGCAACAGGCTCCAAATACCATTTCTGCCAGTAACGCCATCTTCAACGTGCAGGCGCTCGGCCAGCTAACGGCATTTGCAAACCTGATGGCAGATTCTCAGGTGACGGTACCAGCACACCTCGCGGGTAAACCAGCCGATTGCATGGCGATCGTTATGCAGGCGATGCAATGGGGCATGAATCCCTACGCAGTAGCGCAAAAAACGCATCTGGTAAACGGTGTGCTTGGGTATGAAGCCCAGTTAGTCAATGCGGTAATCGCCAGCTCAAGCGCCATTCATGGCCGCTTTCACTATCGTTACGGCGGCGACTGGGAGCGCTGCACCAGGACTCAAGAGGTCTCCCGGGAAAAGCACGGCAAAAACGGGAAATACAATGTCACCGAGCGTGTACGAGGCTGGACAGATGAGGACGAAATCGGGTTATTCGTCCAGGTCGGCGCGATTCTGCGCGGTGAATCAGAAATCACCTGGGGGGAGCCGCTTTATCTCTCTGGAGTCGTCACACGTAATTCTCCTTTGTGGGTTTCTAACCCGAAACAGCAAATCGCTTATCTGGGCGTCAAATACTGGGCGCGACTGTATTGCCCGGAGGTCATCCTGGGTGTTTACAGCCCGGATGAAGTTGAACAAAGGACCGAGCGAGAAATAAACCCGGCGCCGGCGCAAAGAATGTCTGTGGCAGAGATCACCAGCGGAACAGACATCACCACCAGCGCACAGGATTCAGCTCTCAATATTGATTCCCTGGCAGATGATTTCCGTGACCGCATTGAGCGCGCCGAATCGGTCGATGCAGCAAAAGCCATCAGGGCGGATCTGGATAAAGAGAAAGCTGTGTTGGGCACTGTTCTTTTCACCGAGCTGAAAGGTAAAGCCGTGCAGCGTTATTTCATGGTAGACGCCCGAAACAAAGTTGAGGCCGCGATCAACTCTCTACCTAATCCCGGAGAACCGGAAGCCGTCGAACTGTTCGCTAAAGCAGAAGGCATTCTCAACGGCGCGAAACGCAACCTCAGTGATGAACTGTATGACCAGTTCCGCATCACCCTGGACGACATGAAACCGGAATACGTGGGCTAACCAGATTGGGAGGGGAAACTCTCCCGATTAAGGAATGTATATGCGATTGATTAATCGGAGCAAACACTCCCCTCTGGGCCGCCAGGCGTGCGATGCGGCGCTGGCTAAGCACGTAGAACGTTACGGCGATTATGGACGCAGCCAGATGAAAGAGACGTATACGGTGCAGATTGAAGGAGTAAAGGTCTGGGTGGAGGTGGTGAACCGTAAAGCAAGTTACGTGGCCACGGCTATGACCGGCATGCGCCGGTTGAGAGCCCTCCCCGGGCAGGTCGCCTGATAACAAATTATCAATCCACTACGGCGCGCATGCTTATACTCGGCATGTCGCCAGAGAGGTTTATATGGCGCAGATCATTTTTAATGAAGAGTGGATGGTTGAAAAGGCTCTGATGGCACGAACTGGCCTTGGAGCCCGGCAGATTGAAAGTTACCGGCAAGGAGCCTGGATAGAAGGCGTTCACTTCAAAAGAGTTTCCCCTTCTGGCGAAAAAACTTTGCGCGGGACTACCTGGTACAACTATCCGGAAATTAATAAATTTATCCGGGATTCGTAAATGGCAACACTACCTACAGGCGTGGAGATTCGTGGTAACAGAATATGCGTCTGGTTTATGTATAAAGGTAAGCGCTGCCGCGAAGTGTTAAAGGGGTGGGTTGTAAGCCCCGCAAACATAAAAAAAGCTGGTAATTTAAGAGCGATAATTACCAGCGAAATAAACATGGGGGAATTTGATTACGGGCGTCGATTCCCCTCATCCAAAAAGGCAGTAGCGATTAACACCACGTTACATGTGAGCACATTTCATGAACTGTGTGAACTATGGCTTAAAATTAAAGAAACTGAAATCAGCGCCAATACTCTAAAGAAAACAAAATCCCAGATTGATACAATAATAAAAATCATGAACGGAAACACTATGCTCACTGCTATTGGATATAGTGACGTTCTTAATTGTAGAAACGAATTGCTAACAGGCGAAACCTTCTATTCAAAAAACAAGCGTAAAAATAAAAAAGGCAGAACAGTTTCGACTGTCAACAATTATGTTTCTTTACTGTGCTCAATTCTGAATTTTGCGTACATGTCGGGTTTTATCCAACATAAACCATTTGAGAGCGTAAAAAGCCTGCGTAAAACAAGGGTTAAGCCTGACCCACTTACAAGAGAGGAATTTGCAGCCCTCATGGCAAGTGAACGAGGCCAAAGCCAGAACATGTGGAAATTCGCCGTCTATTCTGGTGTGCGGCATGGTGAGCTGGCGGCTCTGGCATGGGAAGATGTCGATCTGGATAAGGGCGTGATACACGTTTGCCGGAATCTGACAGCAAACGGCATGTTCGGCCCACCAAAAACAGCGGCAGGAAACCGGACGATACAATTGCTCGGCCCTGCCCTGGACGCGCTGAAAGCGCAGCATGAACTGACAGCTGGACATCCGGTATCCACTATCACGTTTCACCACAGGGAATACGGCTCAAGCGAGGAACAGAATTTGCGATTTGTTTTCATGCCGCGGAGACGGAAAGGCGAGCAAAAACCCTGCTACTCGCACAGCAGCATAGGCAGCAGATGGGAAGCTGCAGTAAAACGCGCTGGCATTCGCCGCAGGAATCCGTACCATACGCGGCATACTTTTGCCTGCTGGCTCCTGACGGCTGGCGCAAACCCGTCTTTTATAGCCAATCAGATGGGGCATGAAAACGCGCAAATGGTGTACGACGTTTATAGTACATGGATAGAAGAGATGAACGGCGACCAGGTTTCTATGTTGAATTCCCGGCTTGGGCTTTAACACATTTTGCCCCCTATATGCCCCTTTTAGATTTTGAGAATGTTAATAATGCAAGAAAATCAAGAACTTACAAAGAAAGAGAAATACAACATCGATAAGCTGCAGAAACGTCTGCGCCGCAACGTCGGTGAGGCGATTGCCGACTTCAATATGATTGAAGAGGGCGACCGCATTATGGTTTGTCTTTCTGGCGGCAAGGACAGCTATACCATGCTGGAGATCCTGCGTAATCTGCAGAAAAGCGCGCCCATCTACTTCTCGCTGGTGGCGGTGAACCTCGATCAGAAACAGCCTGGTTTCCCGGAGCATATTCTGCCGGCGTATCTTGAGCAACTGGGCGTGGAATACAAGATTGTCGAAGAGAATACCTACGGCATCGTCAAAGAGAAGATCCCGGAAGGGAAAACCACCTGCTCGCTGTGCTCTCGCCTGCGTCGCGGCATCCTCTACCGTACCGCCACCGAGCTCGGGGCGACCAAGATCGCCCTCGGCCATCATCGCGATGACATCCTGCAAACGCTGTTCCTGAATATGTTCTACGGCGGCAAAATGAAAGGGATGCCGCCGAAGCTAATGAGCGACGACGGCAAACACATCGTCATCCGCCCGCTGGCGTACTGCCGCGAAAAGGACATCGAGCGCTTCTCCCAGGCCAAAGGCTTCCCGATTATTCCGTGCAACCTGTGCGGTTCGCAGCCAAATCTGCAGCGTCAGGTGATCGCCGATATGCTCCGCGACTGGGATAAGCGTTATCCTGGGCGCATTGAAACCATGTTCAGCGCGATGCAGAACGTGGTGCCTTCACATCTGAGCGATGTCAATCTGTTTGACTTTAAAGGTATCACCCACGGCTCCGAGGTAGTGGACGGTGGCGATCTGGCGTTTGACCGGGAAGATATTCCCCTGCAGCCTGCCGGCTGGCAGCCCGAAGAAGAAGACGCCCGTCTCGATGAACTGCGTCTGAACGTGGTGGAAGTGAAGTAACCCTCACGCGTCTCAGGCAGCCGCCTGAGACGCACTAACCTGCCCTTACTTCAGCAGTCGAACGCGGCAGGCTTTGCCCTTAATCTTGCCATTTTGTAACTGCTTATACGCCTTCTGCGCCATATTCTGGCGGATCGCCACATAGACATGAGCCGGATGGACGGTAATTTTGCCGATATCGGCACCGTCAAAACCCATATCCCCGGTCAGGGCTCCCAGCACATCTCCCGGGCGCATTTTCGCCTTTTTACCGCCGTCAATACACAGCGTGGCCATCTCCGCCGTCAGCGGTGCGATGGTGTTGCCCGTCGGCGCCGGCAGCCAGTTCAGGGAGAGCTGCAGCATGTCGGCCAGGATCGTGGCGCGCTGCGCCTCTTCCGGCGCACAGAAGCTGATGGCCAGCCCTTGTTCGCCGGCGCGGGCGGTACGGCCGATGCGGTGAACATGCACCTCCGGATCCCAGGCCAGCTCGAAGTTCACCACCAGCGCGAGGGATTTGATGTCGAGGCCGCGGGCGGCGACGTCGGTCGCCACCAGAACCCGGACGCTGCCGTTGGCGAAGCGCACCAGCGTCTGATCGCGGTCGCGCTGCTCGAGATCACCGTGCAGCGACAAGGCGCTCTGCCCGGCGGCGTTGAGCGCATCGCAGACCGCCTGGCAATCGCGTTTGGTGTTGCAGAACACCACACAGGATGCGGGTTGATGCTGGCTGAGCAGGCGCTGCAGCAGGGCAATCTTACCGTGGCGGGAAACTTCAAAGAACTGCTGCTCAATCGCCGGGAGCGCATCGACAGTGTCGATCTCAATTGTCTGCGGATTGCGCTGTACCCGGCCGCTGATCGCCGCGATTGCCGCGGGCCAGGTGGCGGAAAACAGCAGGGTCTGCCGGTCAGCCGGCGCGAAGCGGATCACCTCGTCGATGGCGTCGCTGAAGCCCATATCGAGCATGCGGTCCGCTTCATCCATCACCAGGGTCTGCAACGCGTCAAGGGAGACCGTCCCCTTCTGCAGATGATCGAGCAGACGGCCCGGGGTGGCGACGATGATATGCGGGGCGTGCTGGAGTGAATCTCGCTGGGCGCCAAAGGGCTGCCCGCCGCAGAGCATCAGAATCTTGATGTTCGGCAGGCAGCGCGCCAGGCGACGCAGCTCACCGGCAACCTGATCGGCCAGCTCGCGGGTCGGACACAACACCAGCGACTGGGTCTCAAAGCGCGCCGGATCGATATGCTGCAGCAGACCCAGCCCGAATGCGGCCGTTTTTCCGCTGCCGGTTTTTGCCTGCACGCGCACATCTTTCCCCGCAAGGATCGCCGGCAGGGCGGCGGCCTGAACCGGAGTCATCGACAGATAACCCAGCTCATTAAGGTTGGCTAATTGGGCGGCAGGTAAAACAGTCAGGGTAGAAAAAGCGGTCACAATGTATTCTCGTATTAAAGGACGGACAATCTGCAGGCGCGTATCCTCGCAGATCTCCGCGCCTGATGCGACAATTTAATCGGCTCTTCGTCAGGCGGCGGATCGGGCTGCGGCTGCGGACGCGGTCGTGGGTCGGGTAAAGGAGCCGGATCGTTCGGCTCGGGTGAGATGGGGATAGACTGGGCTGTCAGCCCTGAAGCGTAATGCATAGAGGCCTCCCGGAGAGTAATACGGGCGTACCCGCAGGCTTAACGGCCTGAAGACCGTCGGGTGTCTTAGTAAGCGTAGAAGCTGGTCCGGAGAGCGCAAAAAAAAAGCCGACTCAACAAAGTCGGCGTCGTACGAATCAATTGTGCTATGCAGTAATTCAAAAAAGGAAGTAAGACAATATGGAGCGCAACGCCCATCGCTTGACGTTGCATTCACCTGCGAGAGAGATATTGCCCTGAATGGGTAGGTGGTTTATTGATTTCGCTCAAACATTGCCGGGTTTTCCCGGCAATGCGGCCGCTAAAAGGCGATTCTTTACAACCATTTACTGCGATGTAACCACCACGCAACACCACCGATGACAACAACTAACATCAGGCAGAAGAGGCTAAACCCCAGATGCCAGCTGTTTCCCGGGATCCCGCCAAGGTTGACGCCGAACAGGCCGGTTAAAAAGGTGCTGGGCAGAAACACCATCGCCATCAACGACATCGTGTAGGTCCGCCGCGCCAGCGACTCCTGCATAATCTGGGCGATCTCGTCGCTCATGATCGCCGTCCGGGCGATACAGCTGTCGATCTCATCCAGACCGCGCCCCAGCCGCTCAGCGATATCCTGCATCCGCCGCCGCTGATCGTCACTCATCCACGGCAGCCGCTCGCTGGCCAGTCGGGCGTAAACGTCGCGCTGCGGCGCCATATAGCGGCGCATCACAATCAGTTGCTTACGCAGCAGCGCGAGAAAACCCCGCGGTGGCACCTGTTGGTCAAGCAGGTCATCTTCCAGGTCGATAATGCGGTCGTGCAGCTGTTCGATAAACTCGCTGGCATGATCGGTCAGCGCATCGCAGACTTCCACCAGCCAGCTGCCGCCGTCCGTCGGGCCATTGCCCTCCTTCAGGTCACCCAGCACATCGTCCAGCGCCAGCACCTTGCGCTGACGGGTGGAGACGATCAGCCGCTCGTCCATATACAGACGCATCGCCACCAGCTGGTCGGGACGCTCATCGGTACTGCCGTTAATGCAGCGCAGGGTGATCAGCGCCCCGTCGCCGATCCGCGTCACCCGTGGCCGGGTGCTCTCCCCCGCCAGGGCGTCACGCACGTTGTTGGGCAGCAACGGGGTGGCCGCCAGCCAGTCGGCGCTGTCGCTGTGGGTATAATTCAGATGCAGCCAGCAGGGCTTGTCTTTGTCGATAATATCGTTATCGGTGAGCGGCTTCACGCCCCCCTGCCCGTCGAGCACCCACGCGAAGATCGCGTCCGGTATTTGCAACTCCGAGCCTTTAATCGCGTCCACTCAACCTCCGTTAATCCATACCTGTCACATTGCGCGCACTCTCTATAAGGTACGCGAAAGCGAGCTTTTTCGCTTTTTATTGCCCGGTAAGTAGGGCTAATAGCTTCATTAAAAAGCGCTTTCGCCCCGGGTCGCGCTGCACTCCTCATTTAACGTTAAAGCGTAGTGAAATCAAGTTCTTCCCGTTTTGCCGATCTCAATGCGTCTTTTTGCGGTTTATTTTGCCACTCGTTGCTGTATTATGCTGTTTATTGCGTTAATTTGCGGAGTCGCTTGCCATGCATAAGCTCGCCAGACAAAAACACATCCTCGACAGGCTGAGTGAAAACGGCCAGCTAAGCATCAGCGAACTGGTCGAAGGGCTACAGGTCTCGGCCGATACCATTCGCCGGGATCTGAGCGAGCTGGAAAAACAGGGTGTCCTGCAGAAAAACCACGGCGGCGCCATCGCTCTTAACGTCCCGGCGATGACGCGCCAGGGTCGAAACGCCCTGCTCCCCCAGACCAAGCAGCGCCTGGGTCACCAGGTCGCCGCGCGCATCCCCCTCGGCTCGACGCTGTTTCTCGACGCCGGAAGCACGGTGCTGGCGGTCGCCGCTCAGCTTAAAGGGCCGATGACCGTGATCACGCCTTCGCTGGATATCGCCCAGCTGTTTAGCGACCGTACCGATATCCAGCTGATCCTGCTTGGCGGCCAGTGGGACAGTGAACAGCGGCTGTTCGCCGGCAGCGCTACGCTGTCGCTGGTCGCCCGCTACCGGGCCGACATCGCCATTCTCGGCGCCTGCGCGCTTCATGCCGGGCTGGGGCTGAGCGCCAGTCAGGAGGCCGATGCTGACGTGAAGCGCGCCATGCTGGCCGCCAGCGCAGAGCACTGGCTGGTGGCAGACCATACCAAAGTCAACCATTGCGAGCCGTGGCTGGTGGCCGGGCTCAGCGACATTCACCATCTTTTTCTTGATCGTCCCTGGGCTGAGCTGGGGGATGACCCCGCCCTCTCTGTACATATTGCTGACGCTTAACCGCGTGGAGAACCTGATGAGTAACAACACAATAAATATCGCCCTGATTGGCTATGGCTTCGTCGGTAAGACCTTCCACGCGCCGCTTATCCGTTCAGTGCCGGGTCTGAATCTGGCGTTCGTCGCCTCGCGCGATAAAGAGAAAGTCAAACGCGACCTGCCGGATGTCACGGTCATCGACTCCCCGGAGGCAGCGGTTCAGCATCCGGATGTCGATCTGGTGGTCATCGCCTCCCCCAACGCCACCCACGCGCCGCTGGCCCGCCTGGCGCTGAACGCCGGCAAGCATGTGGTGGTGGATAAACCTTTTACCCTCGATATGCAGGAAGCCCGGGAGCTGATCGCCCTGGCTGAGGAGAAACAGCGCCTGCTCTCGGTCTTCCATAACCGCCGCTGGGACAGCGACTACCTTGGGATCCGTCAGGTCATTGAGCAGGGCGCCATCGGCACGGTGAAACACTTCGAGTCGCATTTTGACCGCTTCCGTCCGGAAGTTCGCGTCCGCTGGCGTGAGCAGAACGTCCCGGGCAGTGGTTTATGGTTCGATCTGGGGCCCCACCTGATCGACCAGGCGCTGCAGCTGTTTGGTTTGCCGCAGTCGGTACAAGGCAATATCGCCACCCTGCGCGACGGCGCGGAGATCAACGACTGGGCGCATGTGGTATTAAACTACCCGGCGCATAAAGCGATCCTGCACTGCAGCATGCTGGTCGCGGGCGGCTCCTCGCGCTTCACCGTGCACGGCGATAAAGGCAGCGTGATCAAAGCGCGGGCCGACCAGCAGGAGAGCCAGTTGCTGGCGGGCGTGGAGCCGGGAAGCGCCGGCTGGGGTCAGGATGATGACAAGCTGGTGATCTATGACGCCTCGCTGCAGACCCACTCTCAGGCCACCCCGTCGGGCGATCAGCGCCAGTACTATATGCAGATCCGCGACGCGCTGAACGGTCAGATCGCCAATCCGGTGCCGCCGGTTGAAGCGCTGGCGGTAATGGCCGTTCTGGAAGCGGCGGTGCGCGCTGCAGAAAGCGGCATGGTGCAGACCCTGGACCTGACCGACGACGAGCGCAACGCGCTGCGCTAATCCTGCCTGCTCTCCGGTTATCTGCGCATCCCGCAGGTAACCGGTTCCTCCGTTCCATTTCAGAAAAAATCACTACTCGTCCGCAATATAACCCTCTTTTATCCTGCTTTATAGCGCAAAGCACCGCTGGAAATTTCAGCCAATTGGGAGGAGGATAGAGAGCAGATCGATCGTGATGAGAAAAGGGTTGCTGACGCTGTGGACGCGGCGACCGCATTAATGGACAGGAGAAGCTCATGTACTACACGTTAGGAGATACCACTCTCCATTTTTATCGCTATCAGTGCAAATTTTACGTCGCCCACTGGGACGGGGGTAACGTGATGGACGAGAAATTTAAACCGTTTATCGAACAGATCACTGAGAAGACCGGGCTGGATGCGAAACGCGTCGAGACCGCCGCGCGCGATTATTTTACCAACGTGGATTAACATGCAACCTGGTGTTGTAGGGCGTGGGTGCAGGCTGGCGCGATGAACGCGCATGCTAACCCACGCTTTCGCCGCCAGGTGTTTCTCTCCTGGCGGCTTCCCTTCCCCGTCGGCCTTAAACCGTGGACAGTTTGGCCAGAATGGCGGCGAAGGCATCATTAACGTTATCGCCGGCGAGCAGTTTTTTACGCAACGTGAAGCTTCTGCCGCTGGAACGGATCCGTAGCCGAACTTTCGCATCATTATTCCCGCGCTCAGCCAGCACAACGTCACCTAACGGAATAACGTAGGTATCGGCATAGAGCCCCGGTGTAAATATCATCGACTCGCCGCTCACGCCAATCACCACCCGATTCTGCAGACGATAGCCATTGCACAGCGCAACAATGCCGGCGGCAATAAATACCCCGCCAATACCCATGCCAATCATTAAGATAATAATGCCGGCGATGAGCGCCAGCGCCCCCTGCGGATAAAAACCGGATGCATTAAAGGTTAATAGCTGGTGATTATCGTCGCGGCCCATCGCCCCGGTTGTTGACCGCCACGGGGTAAAACCGGCGTTAATCCGCGTTTGAAAGCTGAACATACAGCCAACCAGAAAGATCATGCTGGCGGGCACCATCACGATACCGCCAATAAACGCCAGCACGATGGCCAGATAAGGATAGCGGCCCGACAACATAATACTGACGGCCTGAACCACCACGGCGATAAACAGAGCGAGCACCAGCCAGGACCACATGCTGTCCGCCCGATGATGAAAGTTCAGCTGTCCTTCATCGAGTAATAAATTTCGCGCGACAAAACAGATAATAATATTGACGAACAGGCCTATCCAGACCAGTTTATGAACATGCTTCATCCCATACTCCATTATGTATTTTACTATTCCATTCGGTGGCATTATAAAATAAACCTGAATGCCGTCGGGATATTACCAAAGCGCCACGCAAGATCAATAAAAAGCATGTTCATGTCATCTATTCCCAGATTAACATGTCCGGTTATCATTTATAGGAATTATAAAATCCACTAGAAGTATTGACGTTATTTTCACGATGAGAATATCACCCTGCCGCCCGGCAGGGTGTTGGCGATTAACCTTCTTTCATCGCCACCAGCGCCGGGGCGCTTTTCTTCCGCAGCAGATAGCCTGCGGCGAGGATCAGCAGCCATACCGGGATCAGGCAGACGGAGATGCGGATGTCGGGAGTCAGATACATCACCACGAGGATCCCGGCGAGAAACAGCAGGCACAGCCAGTTAGTCAGGGGATAGCCGAGGCTTTGGAAGGCCGTTACCTTCCCGGCCCGCTGCATAGCGCGACGAAACTTGAGATGGGTGATGCAGATCATCGCCCAGTTAATCACCAGGGCCGCCACCACCAGCGCCATCAGCAGGCCAAACGCTTTACCAGGCATCACATAGTTAATCACCACGCAAAGCGCCGTGGCGACGGCAGATACCGCCAGCGCGGTCAACGGGATCCCCCGGCGGTTAACCCGCAGCAGCGCCCGCGGAGCATTGCCCTGCTGAGCCAGGCCGAACAGCATCCGGCTGTTGCAGTACACACAGCTGTTGTAGACCGACAGCGCGGCGGTGAGCACCACCAGATTGAGAGCGTTGGCCACAATATTGCTGTCAATGGCATGAAAGATCAGCACAAAGGGGCTACCCCCCTCCACGACGTTACGCCAGGGATAGAGTGACAGCAGGACCGCCAGCGAACCCACATAAAACAGCAGAATACGGTAGATCACCTGGTTGGTGGCTTTGGGTATGGTTTTATGCGGTTCGTCGGCTTCCGCCGCGGTGATCCCCACCAGCTCAAGCCCGCCGAAGGAGAACATGATTACCGCCATCGCCATTACTAAGCCCGTGATACCGTTAGGAAAAAATCCCCCGTCCTGCCACAGGTTGGCCACCGTCGCCGCCGGGCCGCCGTGGCCGCTAAATAACAGATAGCTGCCAAAGGCGATCATGCTGATGATGGCGGCCACTTTGACAATCGAGAACCAAAACTCCAGCTCGCCATACACTTTGACATTCGTCAGGTTGATGGCGTTGATCGCCACGAAGAAGATCGCCGCCGACAGCCAGGCGGGTACTTCCGGCCACCAGTACTGAATATAGATCCCCACCGCCGTCAGCTCCGCCATGCTCACCAGCACATACAACACCCAGTAATTCCAGCCGGACATAAACCCGGCGAAAGGCCCCCAGTAGCGGTTGGCGAAATGGCTGAACGACCCCGCCACCGGCTCCTCTACCACCATCTCGCCAAGTTGTCGCATGATGAAGAAGGCGATCGCTCCGGCGATGGCGTAGCCCAGCAGGACCGAGGGGCCTGCCATACGGATCGTCTGCGCGATACCTAAAAACAGTCCGGTGCCGACCGCGCCCCCGAGGGCGATCAACTGGATGTGGCGGTTTTTTAACCCACGTTTTAACTGATGCTCTTGCTGCGTTGTCATCTCTGACCTGCCCCTGTCTGTAAAAAAGTCACCTTCGGCGATAGCAACTTTCAGGCCAGGGCGCAGCATCCCGCCATAAGAGCAAGAGCAATATATTGAATTTTATTAAAATATTATTTATCCGTCTGTTCTGGGGCGTGAGTCATGCGCCGCCAGGCCAAACATAACGCGCAATAAACCGCCTGAAATTGCACATATCATGAGAAAAACAGCCTTCTCATGCATAAAGCTGACCCGTTTTGGTGCGCCGGCGTCGTCGCCCTGTCGTCAGACTTCACGGCGGGCAAAAAGCTGTTAGGCTGTTAATCACTCTGACGTTCCATTAGTGGCCACCATGTACAACATCGACGACTATGATTTGAAAATTCTCACCCTGCTGCAGGCCAATGGCCGTTTGACCAATCAGGAACTGAGCGATCTCATCGGCCTGTCCGCCTCCCAGTGTTCACGGCGCCGCATCGCCCTTGAACAGGCGCAGCTTATCCTCGGCTATCATGCGCGGCTGGCGCCGGATGCTGCCGGGCAGGAAATGCTGGGCCTGATAGAAGTGCGCTTGCTGAATCACACCCCGCAATGCGTGGAGAGCTTTCACCAGATGCTCAGTGAAGTGGACGCCATTCTGGATGCCTGGAAAACCACCGGCGACGCCGATTATCTGCTGCGGGTGACGGTCCCGGACCTGCCCGGTCTGAGCCATTTGATCAGCCATATTCTGGCGCAAAACAAAGGGGTCGCCCACCTGAAAACCGCGGTGATACTCAACCGCCTTAAAGAGAATGGCCAACTTATGCCGGGCCCGGATCCGCTGCGCTGAATCAGGGCATGATGCCCTGCGCTGGTGCAAACGCAGGGTTAGTCAATGCATCACAGCGTGATAATTTGCACGGTTTGCGCAATGGATTGCAGAAAATCGCATGAGTCGTGCAATTTTCTCTTTTTGGCATAACAATACGTTAGGCTGAATAGCGCCTGTTTTTTCCGCAAACGATCGCCCGGCCCCCTCCTCTGGTGCGATTTTTGCAAACAAGGACTTATCCTTGTTAACGAAAAGATAGTGCTTATTTATGGATAATATCCTTTCCCCCGAAAAACTGACCCACACCTGGCTGGAGGATACCCTGGCGCTGCTGTTCGGCACGCTGATGATCTCCTTTGGCATTATTTTATTTCGCCAGGCCGGCGCCCTGACCGGCGGAACGGCAGGTATGGCCTTTCTGATCCACTATGCCACCCACCTGCCGTTTGGCGTGGTCTTCTTCGTCATTAACCTGCCTTTCTATTGGCTCTCCGTCCGGCGGATGGGCGCCGCCTTCACGCTGAAAACCTTCTGCGCGGTCGGACTGGTGTCCCTGTTCTCTGACCTGCACGGTTACTTTATTCATGTCGATCGCCTGAACCCCTATTACGCCACCCTCTTCGGCAACATCATGGTCGGCATCGGCTTTGTGGTGCTGTTTCGCCATAAAGCGAGCCTCGGCGGCGTTAATATTCTGGCCCTCTATCTGCAGGACAAAAGCGGCATCCGCGCCGGTAAATTCCAGATGGTGGTTGACGCCTGCATCGTCACCGCCTCGCTGTGGGTAGTAAGCCTGCCGATGCTGCTGGTCTCTATCCTCGGCGCCGTGATTTTGAATTCGATTATCGCCATGAACCACCGTCCCGGACGCTACGCGGTGTAATGGCTTCACCTTTGACGGTCATTTCAGGAGTAACCACTGTGTTTCAGAACGTTGACGCCTATGCGGGCGATCCTATCCTGTCGCTGATGGAAGCCTTTCAACAGGATCCCCGGGCAGACAAAGTTAACCTCAGCATCGGGCTGTACTATAACGAGCAGGCCATTATTCCCCAGCTGGAGGCGGTCCGTCAGGCCGCTGACCGGCTGCAGAGTCAGCAGCAAAAGGCCAGCCTTTATCTGCCGATGGAGGGGCTGGCGCCCTATCGCCGTGCGGTCCAGACCCTGCTGTTTGGCGACAATCATCCGGCGTTGCGTGCCGGACGCATCGCCACCATCCAGACGCTGGGGGGCTCCGGCGCGCTGAAGGTGGGCGCTGATTTCCTCAAGCGCTACTTCCCCGACTCCGCGGTCTGGGTCAGCGATCCAACCTGGGAGAACCACGTTGCCATCTTTGCCGGCGCCGGCTTTGAGGTACATACCTATCCCTGGTTCGACAGCGCCACCCGCGGGGTGAATTTCCCCGCTATGCTCGCCGCCCTCCAGCAGCTGCCGCCGCGCAGCATTGTGCTGCTTCACCCTTGCTGCCATAACCCGACGGGGGCCGATCTCACCCGCGAGCAGTGGGATCGCGTGATTGAGGTGCTGATCGGCAGGGAGCTGATCCCATTCCTTGATATCGCCTACCAGGGCTTCGGCCGCGGACTGGACGAGGATGCCTATGCCATTCGCGCCATCGCCAGCGCCGGGCTGACGGCGCTGGTCAGCAACTCGTTTTCCAAGATATTTTCGCTGTATGGCGAGCGGGTTGGCGGCCTGTCAGTGGTCTGCGACAATGCCGATATCGCCGGGCGCGTGCTGGGCCAGCTGAAAGCCACCGTGCGGCGCAACTACTCCAGCCCGCCGGGGTTTGGCGCCCAGGTGGTATCGCAGGTGCTCAACGCTCCCGCGCTGAACGCCTTGTGGCAGGAAGAAGTGGAAGCCATGCGCACCCGCATCAGCGCCATGCGCG
>NZ_PJDK01000055.1:0-36453 GCF_002837615.1 Klebsiella sp. X1-16S-Nf21 | reverse complement strand
TGCCGCCGACACGCCGCCAAAAATGATTGCCGTAGCCAGCCCCAGCCGGTGTGGCGGGACCAGCTGCGCGGCGACGATGCCAATTAAGGCCCAGAAGGCGCCATGCGCCAGGGCGCCAATCATGCGGGCGCTCATCAGGGCGAACATGGAATAAGACCGGGTCGCGGCGAGGCAGGAAAGCGCCAGGGTCAGCATCAGCCCGACCAGCAGCGCCTTGCGTGAAATACGCGCCGGCATCGCGCCGGAAAGCAGGGCCGCCAGGGCGCCCACCCAGCCGTAGGCGGTGACGGCAAGCCCCATACCGGATTCCGTCTGGTGAAAATCCGCCGCCAGGGCGCTGAGCATGCCCACCGGCGCCAGTTCGCTGGTGACGATCGAAAAGGCGCAGATCCCGAGCGCAATGACGGCTATCCAGACGCGCGCCGGGGTTGGGTTAAGGGGTAAAGCAATCTCTTTCATGTCAGGCGTATCCTAAGAAGAGGGAAGTCGCGCATGGTGCACGGACGTTCAGGTGAGGAGAGAACCGGCGATCGGATGGCCAGTTTGTCTCCGCGAGTGGCGTGCAGTATCATCCCTGCGAAAACGATAAAAAAGAGCAGAAAACGGAGAACCGTTTTCCATAATTGGAAAGTAGATGACAGCAGAGTTTAACTGGGATGATGCGCGCATCTTCCTCGCCATCGCCCGGGCGGGAACGCTAAGCGGCGCCGCCGACAAGATGAACATGGGGATTGCCACGGTGTCCCGCAGGCTGGATCGGCTGGAACAGTCGCTGAAAGTCCCGCTTTTTAGCCGCCATCAGAGCGGCTATCGCCTGACCGACGATGGCGAAGCCCTGCTCGTGCGGGCGGAGGCGCTGGAATACGCAGGCCTGGCGTTCGGCGAGGCGGCGCAACTGCAGGGGCATGTCGCCGGAGTTGTCCGCCTGGCTACCTCGGATAACCTGGCCACGCACTTTATTCTGCCCTCCCTGAAAGGGCTCCTGGACCACTATCCTGACCTGCGGGTGGAGGTGCTGAGCGGCGTGCAGCCGGTGAACCTGCACCGTCGGGATGCCGATCTGGCGATCCGCATGGTCAAGCCTGACGCCGGGCATTTGACCTTAAAGCGGCTGGGGACGGTGGGGTTTGGCGTCTATGGCGCCGCCAGCTATCTGGCCGGTGCGGACGGCCTGTCGCTGAGCGAGGCGGACTTTGTGGGGTGGCCGGAGACTCACCAGCACCTGCCGGCCGCCCAATGGATCACGCGCACCCTGCGAGGGCGACCGTGTAAAGTCGAAGCCAATACGCTCGTGGCCCAGGTTTCCGCGGTATCAGCGGGGCTTGGGCTGGGCGTCCTGCCGCACTTTATGGCGCGGGCCAACGGGCTGCAGTGCCTGCAGCCGGAGATCGGCGCGGATCAGACGTTATGGTTAGTGATGCATTCCGACCTGGCCGGGTCCAGACGCGTGCGGGTTATCGCCGACCATCTCATTACCCTCTTTGCGGACCATCAAGACCGGCTGGCGTTGCCCTGACGCTAACGCTCAGGGGATCACCCGCGCCGTTCTCAGCTGCGAAAACAGGCTGAAAAACATCTCGTCTGTGGCCTGCATCCGCTGGAAGCCAGCCCGGCGCAGTTTACTGCCATCGCCAAACATATCGTACTGCCAGCCGAACACGAAATCGGCAAACTGACCGTCGCTCAGACGCAGAATGTCCGCTTCCACCAGCCGCTCTCCGGCCAGCTCGCGCCAGACGGCACGGTAGTCATTGAATAGCTGATGAAATGAGAGCCTGACGGGCGGGGCGCATTCCAGTTCAAACCACTGCGCGATGCGCGGCCACAGCTCGCACCAGCGCCAGATATCACCATTATTGACGTTGAAGGCCTCGTTTTCCCCCGCCGGTGAGGTGGCGGCCCACAGCGTGGCCTCCGCCAGCAGGTCGGCGTCAGTATGATCGACAATGCTGTGCCAGGTGGTTAACGTGCCGGGAAAGCGCAGCGGTAAGCCCAGGGCTTTGCACAGTGACGCATACAGCGCGATGCTCAACGCAAGATTCATGGCGTTACCCGGCACCGGGCTGCCCACCACGCCGGGCCTGATAGCGCTCCAGTGCCAGGGTTTGTCTTGTTGAAAGTGGCGGAGCCACGCAAGTTGAGCGACGTTAAATTCAGCCCCGGGTACGCCGGGGTCGCTTTCCCGCGCCGGGGTTTTAAAGGGGCCAAGATGGGCGCCATACACTTTATACCCCTGCATCAGGCTGACCGCCTGCAGCGGGGCGTTTTGTTCGACGTGGCTGACCAGATTACGCAGCATGCTAACGTTCGGCTCCACCATCTCGCTCCAGTTTCCGGCATTCATCCAGGCACTGTAAAAAATGTGGGTCACGGTGGACAGCGGCTGGAGAGCTTGCGCACTGTGCCGGGCATCGCGTAAATCGACGTGAATCATCGGGATCGCCCCCGGTTGCGACAGGGCGCGGTGGCTGAGGCCGATAACCTCCCATCCACGATGTAACAGGGTGTTGACCAGCTGGCGACCAACGATGCCGCTGCTGCCAGCGACCAGTGCGACCTGAGAGGATGTCTTGTTCATGGTGTTTCTCCTGGGAAGGTGACCGACACAGTGTGCTAGATTATTTTTTTGCCACCTATCCCATGAAACGGATGACACTTATCAGCAGAATCATGAAATGAATAATAAGCTCACCGCCATCGCCACCTTTCTGCGCGTTGCCGAAGCCGGCTCATTTTCCGCAGCCGCCCGGCAGCTCGGGATGAAGCAATCTGCCGTCAGTCAGCAGATCGCCGCGCTCGAACAGGAGCTTGGCGTGGTGTTACTCCATCGTACGACGCGGGCTATGATGCTTACCGAGCAGGGAGAGCATTACCGGCGTGATATGCAGCGGGTGCTGAACGCCATGCAGGAGGCGGAAAGGCGGCTCAACCCGGCGGAGCCTCAGTTTCAGGGACGAGTGCATGTCCAGCTGCCAAGCGGTCTCGGCAGTCTTCTGCTGCCGCATCTGCTGGCGCTGCAGAAACAGTATCCTGAACTGCACCTGATGCTGTCGCTCGACGATCGGATCGCCGATCTGGTTACCGAAGGGGTGGATGTGGCGCTGCGTCTCGGCCATGAGCCGCCGCCATCCCATGCTGCGCGGGTTCTGGCGCGGATTGAAACGGCGCTCTTTGCGGCACCAGGTCATTACGCCGTCCAGTCCGTGGACGACCTGGCGGCTTGTCCACACGTTCGGTTTAGCGGCCTCCCGCTTGATGCTCCGCTGCGGATAATTTCCGCAGACGAGACGAGAGACGTGCAGGTTAAGACCGTTTTTCGGGCCAACACCAGCGATGCGCTGTTGCAGGCGCTGGAATCCGGTATCGGCATCGGAGGGATGCAGCGACCGCTGGCGGCCAGGGCCCTCAGGGCTGGAAGGCTGGTGCCGATCCTGGCTGACTGGCGATTACCGGACCGTTTCCTGTATGCCGTCTATCCCGATGCCCGTTTTATTCCGCCGCGGGTCAGAAGCGTGATCGCCTTGATTGAGGCGCGACTGCCTGAGCTCGCTGTGGGGAGCTGAGGGTAAGGCGCTCCCCCATTCAGAACCGTGCGCGGTATCGTGCCGCTCCCCAACAGGTGGTTTCTGATGTTAAGGTGAGACGTTTATCACCACAGGAGAACGCAAATGATTGTCAGGACCTGGCACGGCTGTGTGCCATTGCAACATGCCGAGGGGTTTGCCCGCCACCTTGAGCAGACCGGCGTGGATCACGCCCGGGGTATCCCCGGCAACAGAGGCGCGCTGGTGCGCCAGGAAAACCAGGGCGAATGGGCGCATTTTTTTCTCGCCACCTACTGGCAGGATCTTGCGGCGGTCAAAGCCTTCGCAGGCGAAGACTATCACGTCGCGGTCACTTATCCGGACGACGACGCATTCGAACTCCTCTCCGACCCCTACGTGTTTCAGCATGAAGTTGAGGCCGTGTCGCCACTGTAGGCTGATGACCGGGCAGGTGGAAGATCGGCCAGCAACAGACGGTTGCTGGCCGCGTGAGAGCGACGTCTACCTTGTATGGGCAGCCAGCCGCCGCTGGGTGAACGTGGCATGACGGGAACACTCAGCGCGTGAGGGCCGCGACAATGGAGGCCTCCATTTTCTCCGGCGTCGTCAACGGCGCAAAACGCGCGAGGGGTGTGCCGTCGCGAGCGATGAGGAACTTGGTGAAATTCCACTTGATCCGTCCGCCGAGCACGCCGGGCAACGCTTGTTTCAGATAACGAAACAGCGGGTGTGCGGCGGGGCCGTTGACGTCCACTTTCTCAAACATCGGGAAGCTCACGCCGTAGTTAACGTGACAGGTCTGCTCGATTTCATCCGCACCGCCGGGTTCCTGCTTACCAAACTGGTTGCACGGGAAACCAAGCACTACCAGCCCCTGAGCCGCGTACTTTTTGTAGAGCGCTTCCAGGCCAGCGTATTGCGGTGTGAAGCCACAATGGCTGGCCGTATTCACCACCAGAACCACCTTGCCAGCATAGTCAGACATTGAGAGGGGCTGGCCGCGCAGGCGGGTAGCCGTCAATTGATAAAAAGGGGTCATAGCAGGCTCCTGAGAGTAGAAACAGTTCAACGCTGACGATCGCGCGAATGTTTGAAGCAGATTAGGCAGTTATGATACACAGGGTTAGGGATTTGTACCTGGAGTGTTAAAAAAACGCCAGATGTCATAGAGAAAATCGCGAACAGGAACGGCTGAAAATGATGAAATATGTCTTATCGCTGGTGGTGGTAGCGATACTCGCAGGATGTACCAGCACGCCAAACTTGCCGCCTCGGGATACCATTGTGGCGATGAAACCCACAGAGTCCGGTATTGTCGCCAGCTCAGCGAAATACAGTTACCGCTTTGTCCGTGACGGTGTGCCTCAGGAATATCAGCGTTATAAGACCTTTTATGAACGCTTTCATCAACAGGCTTCCGGCGTGCGGGTTAACTTTGTCGTGGAACAACATGAGGTGACGGCGGAATATCTGGTGGTGATGGATCAGCGCAAACTGGATGCCGGGCAGCATAGCGAGCTGGTGAATCAGTATCATGCGGTGCAAATTGATAACGATCGCCTCGGGGTGTTGTTTAAAGCGACAGGATTTTGGACTGCATCGGACGCGTCAGATCTGGCCGCCGCCTACCAGTTAGCGCACCCCGTTGTGGTATCAATCAATGATAAGACCAAAACGATTAGCTCGCTTGGCGCCGTCGCCATGGCCCCGTTGTTTCCATTTTACATGATGTATGGATGTGCCATCGGGCCTTGTGTCTGAGGAAAACAGCCAGCAAGTCACTCGACTCACTGGCTGAGTATTTAATTAAGCTTCAGTTTTAGATGACTGCTTGTGAAACAGTTCGCGGAATACCGGGTAGATATCTTCCTGGTCGCGGATATGCTGCATGGCGAAATTATCAAAGGTCGCCTGCAGATGTTCATACTCGCGCCACAGGGTTTGATGCGCCCGGCGGGTAATTTCGATGTAGCTGTAATAACGCACCACCGGCAGGATTTTCTTCGCCAGCAGTTCGTGGCACAGCGGGGAGTCATCGGCCCAGTTGTCGCCATCCGACGCCTGGGCGGCGTAGATGTTCCACTGCGCCGGGTCATAACGGGCCTGCACCACTTCATCCATCAGCTTCAGGGCGCTGGAGACGATGGTGCCGCCGGTTTCCTGAGAATAGAAGAATTCGTGTTCATCCACCTCTTTTGCCTGGGTATGGTGGCGGATATAGACCACATCGACGTTTTTATAGGTCCGGCTGAGGAACAGATACAGCAGGATATAAAAGCGCTTGGCCATGTCTTTGGTGGCCTGGTCCATCGAGCCTGAGACGTCCATCAGGCAGAACATCACTGCCTGGCTGGAGGGCTCCGGCCGTTTTTCATAATTTTTGTAGCGCAAGTCAAAGGTGTCGATAAACGGCACCCGTTCAATTTTGGCGCGCAGCTCAGCAATCTCTTTGCGCAGGCGTTCCTCCTCCAGCAGCTGCACCGGTTCGCTGCGGCTGATGGTCTCCAGATCCTCCTCCAGGGCGCGCAGTTCACGGCGCTTGCCAGCGGTCATCGCCGTACGCCGGGCCAGCGAGTTCTGCAGCGAACGCACCACGCTGATGTTGGCTGGCACCCCATTCGAGGTAAAGCCCGCGCGATGGGTTTTAAACTCGTTCAACTGCCGGTGCTGATTCTTCTTCAGGTTCGGCAGGGCGAGATCTTCAAATAACAGATCCAGGTACTCATCTTTCGAAATCTGGAAGACAAACTCATCCTTCCCTTCGCCGTCGGCGCTGGCTTGCCCCTGACCGCCGCCACCGCCGCCGCCACCTCCCTGCGGTCGCTCAATCCGGTCGTTTTGCACAAAATGATCGTTGCCCGGGTGGACGCGGTTGCGCAGGCCGCCGCGCCCCTGATGAAACATCGGCTCGTTGATATCGTCCGTCGGGATCGAGACGGATTCTCCGCTCTCAATATCGGTGACCGAGCGCTTGTTGATAGCCTCGGAAATCGACTGTTTAATCTGCGCCTTATAACGGCGCAAAAAGCGCTGGCGATTGACGGCGCTTTTGTTTTTCCCGTTCAGGCGTCGGTCTATGAACCAGGTCATATGCCCTCCTGTACTGCATTAGCCAACTTTGCTTATCATCATTCAGCTGCAGTTGACCCGGCGGCGTGCCGCCGGGCTTGACGCATCAGGACGATTTACGAACCCGCAGGTACCACTCGCAGAGCAGGCGAACCTGTTTGCGGGTGTAGCCTTTTTCCATCATGCGGTCGACAAAGTCGTCGTGTTTTTTCTGCTCATCGGTTGATGTTTTGGCATTAAACGAAATGACCGGCAACAGCTCCTCGGTATTAGAGAACATTTTCTTCTCGATAACCGTGCGCAGTTTCTCGTAGCTGGTCCAGTTCGGATTACGTCCGCTGTTGTTGGCTCTGGCGCGCAGCACAAAGTTGACGATTTCGTTACGGAAGTCTTTCGGGTTGCTGATCCCGGCCGGCTTCTCAATTTTCTCCAGCTCAGCATTCAACGACTCACGGTCAAACAGCTGACCGGTATCCGGATCGCGATACTCCTGATCCTGGATCCAGAAGTCGGCGTAGGTGACATAGCGATCGAAAATGTTCTGCCCGTACTCGGAGTAGGATTCCAGATAAGCGGTCTGGATCTCTTTGCCGATAAACTCGGCGTATTTCGGGATCAGATAGCCTTTGAGGAATTCCAGGTAGCGCTCGGCGTTCTCCTGTGGGAACTGTTCGCGCTCAATCTGCTGCTCCAGGACATAGAACAGATGCACCGGGTTGGCGGCCACCTCGACATGGTCGAAGTTAAACACCCGTGACAGGATCTTAAAGGCAAAGCGGGTGGAGAGCCCGTTCATCCCTTCATCCACCCCGGCGTAATCGCGATACTCCTGATAGGATTTCGCTTTCGGGTCGGTATCTTTCAGGCTTTCGCCATCATAGACCCGCATTTTCGAGTAGATGCTTGAGTTTTCCGGCTCTTTCAGGCGCGACAGAATCGAGAAGCGCGCCAACGTTTCCAGGGTGCCCGGGGCGCACGGCGCGTGGGTCAGCTCGCTGCTGTTGAGCAATTTTTCATAGATGCGGATCTCTTCGGAGATACGCAGGCAATAAGGCACCTTGACGATATAGACGCGGTCGAGGAAGGCCTCATTGTTCTTGTTATTACGGAAGGTCACCCATTCCGATTCGTTGGAGTGGGCGAGGATTATCCCGTTAAACGGCAGGGCAGAGATCCCTTCGGTCCCGTTGTAGTTCCCTTCCTGGGTGGCGGTCAGCAGCGGATGTAGCACCTTAATCGGCGCTTTAAACATCTCGACGAATTCCATAATCCCCTGGTTGGCACGGCACAACGCACCGGAGTAGCCATAAGCGTCCGGGTCGTTTTGCGCATAGTGTTCCAGTTTACGGATATCCACTTTACCCACCAGCGCCGAAATATCCTGGTTGTTTTCATCACCGGGTTCGGTTTTGGCGATGGCGACCTGCTCAAGAATCGATGGCCAGACTTTGACCACGCGGAATTTAGTAATATCGCCGCCAAACTCGTGCAGGCGCTTGGCCGCCCACGGCGACATGATGGTGCCGAGGTAGCGGGTGGGCACGCCATACTCTTTCTGAAGGATCTGGGCATCCTCCTGCGGATTAAACAGGCACAGCGGGTGATCGTTGACCGGGCTACGCTCGCCGTTGGCGCTCAGCACATAGATGGGCACACGCTGCATCAACGCTTTCAGCCGTTCAGCCAGCGACGATTTACCACCGCCCACCGGCCCCAGCAGATAGAGGATCTGTTTCTTCTCTTCCAGCCCCTGGGCGGCATGCTTGAGATAGGAAACGATCTGCTCAATGGCGTCTTCCATACCGTAAAACTCTTCAAAGGCCGGATAGCGTGCGATGACCCGGTTTGAAAAGAGACGGGATAGCCGCGGCTCGAGAGCCGTATCAACCATGACGGGTTCACCAATGGCCATCAACAGACGTTCTGCCGCATTGGCATAGGCACTGCGATCTTGCCGGCAGATGGTAAGAAACTCCTGCAGTGTGAACTCTTCGTCCTTGGCAGCTTCATAGCGCTGGCGATAGTGATCGAATATATTCATGGCATGCCGTCCTTTCGTTTTTTAGCACAGGTTGAGAGCCGTTCATATGAGTAGTGGGGGCCCCCGGAAGACATAAGCTGAACGTCGCTCTCCAGATATCCAGCAACCCTTATGCCAGGTTGCGGGTGGAGTAGCGTGAATGTGCCCTGCAATTACACCTTCTAAATTTAAGCGTAGATGCATTTAGAAATCTTGCATGCCGCAGAAAATCAATTTCAATGACATATCAATAACTCATCCTGAAAATGACGCTTTTTGACACGCCAGGACGCGAAGCTGTCACCGGGCTGTCACCTCATGGTAAGAGAAGGGTGGGAAAGTGAACGATTTGTGTCATGTCGGGTAAAGAATTTGAGGCATGAGGTCTACGACGGTAAACTGCACGGGCTGATAATTTGACAACGGGAATATGGATTGTGACTAAAATCAAACTTCTGGCACTCGGCGTGCTGATTGCGACGTCCGCCAGCGCGGCGCATGCCGACGGGAAGTTCACTCTTGGGGCTGGCGTAGGCATCGTCGAACATCCGTATAAGCAATATGATGCGGATGTCTACCCGGTGCCGGTCATTAGTTATGAGAGCGATAACTTCTGGTTCCACGGTCTGGGCGGGGGCTACTACCTGTGGAACGACACCAACGATAAGCTGTCAATAACGGCCTACTGGTCGCCGATGTACTTCAAGCCGGGCGACAGCGACAGCGCGCAAATGCGTCAACTGGATAAACGTAAATCGACCGTGATGGCCGGTCTGTCTTATGTCCACAACACGCCCTATGGTTTCCTGCGCACGACGATTGCAGGCGATACGCTGGATAACAGTAATGGTATCAACTGGGATCTCGCCTGGCTGTACCGCTACACCAATGGTAACCTGACGCTGACGCCGGGCATTGGCGTGGAGTGGAACAGCGACAATCAGAACGAATACTACTATGGTGTCTCGCAGCATGAGTCCCGTCGCAGCGGCATGCGCAGCTACGATCCGGACAGCAGCTGGAACCCGTATCTGGAGCTGTCGGCTAACTATCGCTTCCTCGGCGACTGGAGCGTATACGGCATTGCACGCTATACCCGTCTGTCGGATGAAATTACCGACAGCCCGATGGTGGACAAATCCTGGAGCGGCCTGATCTCAACCGGGATTACCTACACCTTCTGATTGTGCATCATTACAGTGCGCTTTATGCATCAAAACAGGGCTTCACGCCCTGTTTTGCTTTATGGTGGTGCAGAAAGCTAAAGAGGAGGAGACGGTGAAAAAAACAGTACGCTTTGGCGAGCAGGCGGCGGTTCCGGCCATCGGGCTGGGCACCTGGTATATGGGCGAAAACAGCGCCCAGCGTCCGCAGGAAGTGGCTGCACTGCGCGCGGGCATCGACCACGGACTGACGGTGATCGATACGGCGGAAATGTATGCCGACGGTGGGGCGGAAGAGGTCGTCGGGCAGGCGATCCGCGGCCTGCGCGATCGCGTGGTGCTGGTGTCCAAAGTCTATCCCTGGCACGCCGGCGGAACGGCGATGCGCCGCGCCTGTGAAAACAGCCTGCGCCGGCTGCAGACCGACTATCTCGATATGTATCTCCTGCACTGGCGCGGGGATATCCCGCTGCAGGAGACGGTCGAGGCGATGGAGAGGCTGGTGGCCGAGGGCAAGATCCGCCGCTGGGGCGTCTCTAATCTGGACACCGACGATATGCAGGCGCTGTGGCGGACGGCGGGTGGCGAACGCTGCGCGACCAACCAGGTGCTCTATCATCTCGCATCGCGGGGCATTGAATACGATCTCCTGCCCTGGTGCCAGCAGCACACTCTGCCGGTGATGGCCTACTGCCCGCTGGCGCAGGCGGGGCGCTTACGCGATGGACTTTTTCAGCATACCGATATCATTAATATGGCTAACGCGCGGGGGGTGACAGTCGCGCAGCTGCTGCTCGCCTGGGTGATTCGTCATCCGGGAGTGCTGGCGATCCCGAAAGCGGCCAGTATTGAGCATGTGGTGCAGAATGCTGCCGCGCTCGATATCGTCCTCAGTGCGGAAGAGCTCGCGCAGCTGGATCGCCTCTATCCACCACCGCAGCGAAAAAACCGGCTGGATATGGTTTAATCAGCACCTCAGCCAGCGGAGAAAAAAGCCCCGTCGGGAACGGGGCTTTTTGCTGTTAGCGTTTTTTCAGGCTGATGGTCTGCGCCAGGCGAGAGGGGGTCTCTTCGCTGGCTTTCTGCGGCTGGGTCACGCAACAGGTTTCGACGCAAACGAAGGTTTTGTAACCATCGTCCGGCATGTCGCCCATGCTGACGGACAGCGCCGGGCCCGGGTTCCAGGCCACCACGTTGTGCTGATGATGATGCACGACGTCGATAGTGCGGTTAAGCGCATCGTCATGGATCACGCTGCAGCTGTCAGCGTTAAGGTAGACGCGGTCGGTGCGGTCCGGGAAGGTCTGCACGCCGTTGCTCAGGACGCCTTCTTCGGCATTCTTCACTTTATCGATATAGCGCTCGCCAAGACCACTCACTTTCACCGCCGCGATATCGCCGACGTTGAAGTAGGTATGCAGGGCAGAGGTGGTCTCGAATTCACCGTGGGCTTCCAGCTCGATTTCACAGGTCTTGCCCAGCTTAAAGCGGGCATAGAGGGTGAATTCGTGCGGCCAGAGCTTCATGGTTTCGGCGCTGTGCTGGAGCGCAAAGGTCAACATGACGCCGCTGTCGTCTTCGTCATGACCTTCCAGGGTCCATGGCAGATTGCGGGCAAAGCCGTGCGACGGCAGACCCTGCTGCGCGGAAGGGCCAAACCAGGGCCAGCAAATCGGCACGCCGCCGCGCAGGGCGACGCCCTGTTTAAATGGGGTGTTGTTGCTCAGCCACAAGACTTCTTCTTCACCGGCGGGTTTCCAGGAGAGCAGGTGCGCTCCCTGCAGCGCCACAGAGGCTTTCACCTGCGGATGGTCGATGACAATCAGCTCCAGGTCGTCCAGCTGGCGACGGGAGATCACGGGAGAAATGGTTTCATTCACCGGGAGAGCAAAAATTTTATTTATCATTGTGCAATCCTATCTCTGCAGACAAAAAAAAGAGCGACCGAAGTCGCTCTTACAGATTACTTTTTCATCTCAACTTATTTGGAGATGTGAGCAATCAGGTCCAGAACTTTGTTGGAGTAGCCAGTTTCGTTGTCGTACCAGGAAACCAGTTTCACGAAGTTGTCGTTCAGTGCGATACCTGCTTTAGCATCGAACACGGAAGTGCAAACTTCGCCGTTGAAGTCGGTAGAAACAACGTCGTCTTCGGTGTAACCCAGAACGCCTTTCATTGCGCCTTCAGAAGCGGCTTTGATGGCTTTCTTGATTTCTTCGTAGGACGCTGCTTTTTCCAGACGAACGGTCAGGTCAACAACGGATACGTTCGGAGTCGGAACGCGGAACGCCATACCGGTCAGTTTGCCGTTCAGTTCTGGCAGTACTTTACCTACTGCTTTAGCAGCACCGGTAGAGGACGGGATGATGTTCTGAGCTGCGCCGCGGCCGCCGCGCCAGTCTTTGTGAGACGGGCCATCAACGGTTTTCTGAGTCGCGGTGGTCGCGTGGACGGTGGTCATCAGGCCTTCAACGATACCGAAGTTGTCGTTGATAACTTTAGCCAGCGGTGCCAGGCAGTTGGTGGTGCAGGAAGCGTTGGAAACGATGTCCTGGCCAGCGTAAGTTTCGAAGTTAGCGCCGCGAACGAACATCGGGGTGTTGTCTTTGGACGGGCCAGTCAGAACGACTTTTTTCGCGCCAGCGGTGATGTGTTTACGAGCGGTTTCGTCGGTCAGGAAGATACCGGTTGCTTCAGCAACAACGTCAACACCAACTTCGTCCCACTTCAGGTTAGCCGGGTCACGTTCAGCGGTAACACGGATTTTTTTACCGTTAACGACCAGATGACCGTCTTTCACTTCAACGGTACCGTCGAAACGACCGTGAGTGGAGTCATACTTCAGCATGTAAGCCATGTACTCTGCGTCTAACAGGTCGTTGATTGCAACGATCTCGATGTCAGAACGTTTCTGAGCAGCACGGAAAACAATGCGACCGATACGGCCAAAACCGTTGATACCTACTTTGATAGTCATATATTCCACCAGCTATTTGTTAGTGAATAAAAGGTTGCCTGTAAAATTACAAAAACCTTACGCAGCGTCAAGCGGAATCGTGTCAATCATTGCGACAAATCAATCCTGAGCACACCTTGCGCGATTGATTTGCCTCACTCTCCCTTTGAGCCCAATTCCATATGGGGGCTGCGCGCGGAATTTTAAAGGGCATTTAAGATAAAAACGTGATTTAAGTCACAATTATCTGGCTGCCTGTTGGCACCGCATAAGTTTAGAACAAAAGTGCACGCTTCATTGTTAATGTTTTGTTAGAATTGGAGCGAAAGTTGTCCATTGCAAAGCGAGATGTAAGCCCATGGCGAATAAACCCTCCCCGGAAGAGCTGAAAAACGGCTTAAGCGAAATGCAGTTTTACGTGACGCAGCATCACGGCACCGAACCGCCTTTCACCGGACGGCTGCTGCACAACAAGAAAAATGGCGTGTATCACTGCCTGGTGTGCGATGCGCCGCTGTTTAACTCCCAAACCAAATACGACTCCGGTTGCGGCTGGCCGAGCTTCTATGAGCCGGTGAGCGATGAGGCCATTCGCTATCTGACCGACAATTCGCACGGCATGCAGCGCATTGAAATCCGTTGTGGAAATTGTGACGCCCATCTCGGCCACGTGTTTCCGGATGGCCCACAGCCGACCGGCGAGCGCTATTGTGTGAATTCGGCGTCGCTGAGCTTCACTGATGAGCAGAATGGCGAGCAGATTAAGGGTTGAAGAAACGATTCAGCAAATTATTCCAAGCGGAGTGGAGCGGAAGATGGATATTGAGCAAATTATCGACAGTATGACGCCGGAAGTTTACCAGCGTCTGGCGACGGCGGTGGAGCTGGGAAAATGGCCGGATGGCGTGGCGCTGACGCCGGAGCAAAAGGAAAATAGCCTGCAGCTGGTGATGCTGTGGCAGGCCCGGTATAACACCGACGCCCAGCACATGACCATCGACACCCGCGGGCAGATGGTGATGAAGAGTAAACAGCAGCTGAAGGAAGATTTCGGCATCGTGCCAAAGCCGATCGCCACCGTTAAGCTGCAATAAAGCGCCAGCCGGCGGCGCGTGGTTCCGGCGTCGGGGTCACCCCGGGCCGGACAGCATCAGCGTGAACGACCGCGCGCAGCGGCCAGATCGGCATGCTTACTTTTTGTTCATCATCGCTTTCAGATCGGCAAACGGGTTGTAGGTGGCCTCACCGACGCTCTTTTGCGCATCTTCGCCCGCCACCACCGTGGAGCCATACTGATCGGCTTCGGTGTACTTGGAATGTTCGTGATCGTGACAATACAGGCACAACATCTCCCAGTTACTCCCATCTTCCGGGTTATTGGAGTGGTCGTGATCGATGTGGTGCACCGTCAGCTCGCGCAGATTGGAGTAGACAAACTCCCGTGAGCAGCGTCCGCACACCCAGGGAAAAAGCTTGAGCGCCTTTTCGCGGTAACCCACTTCCAGACGCGCGTAATTTTTGGGGATATAGGCCATGGCCCCCTGCCTCCTGTCAAACGGTTAAGCTGCGCCAGCGCGTGGCGCAGCGGATAACAGGCATCATAACCTATCCCGGGCTGCGCGATATACCTGCATTGCAGGCGATGTTGTCTGCGTCACGCAGCCCGAGGGGGAGGGTCGCGACTAGTGTTTGATCCCCAGCGATTCCGCCAGCTGACGGGCCAGCTGATTCTGGTCATCGGCGCCATATTCCCAGAACATGGCCCCAGCGAGGCCCTTCGCCTTAATATAGTCCGCCTTAATGGCCACCGATCGCGGGTTCTCATACGACAGGGCGAACAGCGGCTTGCCCTCCGCGGACTGCACTGACAGCCACGGAACCTTCGCTTCATCGTCCCAGTGCTCGGTAAAACGTTTTTGCGGATCGTTGAGCAGTTTGCCCACGATATCGTTGTATTTTACGTAGGTGTCTTTGCTCAGGTCATAACCCAGCGAGGCAAACAGCGCGACCTCCTGTGGCCCAAAATAGGGCTGGGTGACCGGATTGTTTTGCGCATCCGCTTTCGTCCAGTCAATCCCCGGTTCAACTGCCCGTTTCGGTACCCGGCCATAAAAACCAATCCCGAGGTTCATCTGGCTGGGTTTAAGCCCGGCGGCCAGGTAATTGTTGACCACAAAATCGGCGCTGTATTTATCCGCCGCGGCGACCGTTGGCCAGTGGCTGGAGTCATACAGGTTCGAGTTGAAGTACTGCGTGCCGTAGGCCATGTCGTAGGTCATCAGGTTGATGTAGTCGAGCGATGGCGCAATCGCTTTAACGTCCACCCAACTTTTCGGGCTTTCTGCGTTAGCCCCCACGGCAATAGTCACCAGTTTCCTGGTACCAAACGCTGCGCGCAGCTCTTTTAACAGCGCGGTAAAGTTATCGCGATCGGCCGGTTGGCTGGCAACCAGCCCCCAGGCGCCGTTGACCGGAAACTCCCAGTCGAGGTCAATCCCATCCAGACCATATTTTTCAACAATTTCCTGCGCAGACTGAATAAACACCTTACGGGTTTCTTTGCTTGCCGCCGCGCCGGAGAAACCGCGCGCCCCCCAGCCGCCGACAGACAGCAGGACCTTGAGGTCCGGGTTCTGTTTACGCAGGGCCGGGAGCTTTTGCAGATCCGCCTGCACCTTCGGCGACAGCCAGATCTCGTGCAGATGAGCAGGATCCTTCAGGGCCGCATTAGTCTCGTCTTTTTCATCGTTATAGATAAGACCAAACGAGTAGTTGAGATGGGTGATCTGCCGGACGTCCAGCTTATCGATATCGCCGCCGGGCCCGGCAGTGACGTCGCCGCCGCCGTTAAAATAGCCGACGGACATCAGGGGTTGGGCAGAGAGCGCGGAAGCACAAAGCAAGGGCAAGGCTGCCAGCAAGGGCAAACGTTTCATAGTGGTTCCTCTTTGACATAAAAAAATAACCACGCCACGGAAATGGCGTGGCGAAAAAACAGCCTTGCCAGACTACCAGCAATAACCTGTTGAAACTGCGAGAGAGTTCAATTTATGGACGATAGCGAGGCGGCAGAAGAAGACCCGGCGCGAGGGCGCCGGGGGGAGGGATCAGGCCTGAGATTCCCGCCAGTCATCGAGGGTATACAGCGTGGCGCCCGCGGCGGCCATCTCCATAAACGCCTGGCTGCTGTCCTGCGGCTGCAGGTTAACGCCGCGACAGCCGTCGATGATGACATTGACCGTATAGCCCAGCGCGAGGGCATCCAGCACGGTGAATTTGACGCAGTAATCGGTGGCGAGGCCGAGCACGGTCAGTTCCACGATGCCCTGGCCGCGCAGCCAGCCGTCCAGTTCAGTTTTCTGCCGGTGACCGTTGTCAAAAAAAGCGCTGTAGCTGTCAATGACCCGGTTTTGCCCCTTATGGAACACGGCGTTGATCGCCTGCTGTTTGAGCAGCGGATGCAGCGCCGCGCCTTCGCTGTGCTGCACGCAGTGATCCGGCCAGAAGGTCTGCGCCAGGCCGTCGAGTTCGCCCAGGGTGTAGGGTGCCACCTGGTGCTGGCTGGCGAAGCTGCCATGATCCGCCGGGTGCCAGTCCTGGCTGGCGACGATGGGCTCGCCGCGCGCCAGGCTCCAGTCGATAAGCGCATTAGCCACCTCGACGGTACTGTCGCCTTCAGGAACCGCCAGCGCGCCGCCGGCGCAAAAGTCGTTCTGCAAATCAACCAGTAACAGCGCTCGATGTGCCATACGTCCTCCTTAAGCCTCGTCGGGGGTGAGTTCGCCACGCAGATTTTGCTGCATCGCCGCGCGAATGGCGTCAACATCCAGCTGCTGGCTAAGCAGATAGTGTAGCTTGGTCAGCGTCGCTTCCACCGTCATATCGAAACCACTGATGACCCCCGCCTGGGCGAGGGCGTTGCCGGTGGCATAGCCGCCCATGTTCACTTTCCCGGACATGCACTGCGTCAGATTGACCACCACAATACCGCGCTGGCTGGCTTCCGCCAGCACCTGAATAAACTCGCCATTCTGTGGGGCATTGCCGACGCCATAGGAGCGGAGGATCAGCGCTTTCACCGGCTGGCGCAGGAAATTGCGTACCACGTCGGCGGAGATGCCGGGGTAAATCGTCACCACGCCAATCGGCTGCGGGGTGATGGGGTGCACGATAAGCTCTCCGCGGCCCTGCGGCGCCGGCGGGGTACCGAGGCGGCGGATATGGATCCCGGCTTCCAGCAGCGGCGCGAGGTTTGGCGAGGCGAAAGCGTCGAAGCCGTCGGCGTGGGCTTTAGTGGTGCGGTTGCCGCGAAACAGTCGATTGTTGAAGAACAGCGCTACTTCGTTAATCGGATAGTTGGCGGCAACGTAGAGAGCGTTGAGCAGGTTAATCTGACCATCAGAACGCAGCTCGGCCAGTGGGATTTGTGACCCTGTCACAATGACCGGCTTGCCAAGGTTTTCCAGCATGAACGACAGCGCCGAAGCGGTAAACGCCATGGTGTCGGTACCATGGAGGATCACAAAGCCATCATACTCATCGTAATGGCTGCGGATATCGTCGGCGATGTGCTGCCAGTCCTCGGGGGTCATATCGGATGAATCCATCAGCGGATGGTATTCATGGATCGTGAAGTCCGGCATCTCCGGACGATGGAATTCAGGCATCAGCGCCAGCTGACGCTGCAGATGGCCGGAAACGGGTACATAGCCGTGTTCAGAGCGCTGCATACCGATGGTCCCACCGGTGTAGGCAACGTAAATCGATTTTTTTTGCATAGCATCGCTTAGGTTGGTCGTAGACAGGCGCAGTATAAAGAGACGCGGGAAAAAATACAGTGTTGGCCGCTGGCTTTGTGGCGGCGCTGGCAGGTGCGGGAAAAAGGCTGCCCCGGGAGACGGGGCAGCCGCTGCGTACTAACGGATGTTGGCGCAGGTCAGGCAAAAGGCATAGCGGTTCTGCGGGTCGTTAAACGCCGCCAGCTTGTCGCTCTCCGCTTTCACCGTCTCGGCCGCCGCGGCGACTGGTGCAGGCAGCCAGGCCTGAATGGCCGCCGGCAGCGAGGCGCGTACCGAGCCGGTCAGGCTATCCAGCACCATCGAGAAGAAGGTCGGCTCTTCCTGATAGTAGTTGAGGTGCCAGGTTTTCAGCTTGGCCAGCTCGGCGGCTTTAGCCACCGCATCGTCGAAGTCGCCGAGGCTGTCGACCAGGCCGTTGGCTTTGGCATCTTCCCCGGTCCAGACGTGTCCCTGGGCAATCTGGTCGATTTTCTCCGGCGTGCTCTTACGGGCGTTAGCCACCAGGGTGATAAAGCGCTGATAGCCATTCTCAATGCTCAACTGCATCAGCTGCTGCACTTCCGGCGGCAGCGCTTTGGTGCTGGAGACATCCGCCAGCGGCGACGTGGCGACGCCGTCGGTATGGACGCCAATCGACCCGAGGGTATTTTCCACGGTGTTGATTACGCCAAAGATGCCGATGGAGCCGGTGAGGGTGCTCGGGTTCGCGACGATGTAATCCGCTGGGGTGGAGATCCAGTAGCCGCCAGATGCAGCCATGCCGCCCATCGAGACCACTACCGGTTTACCGGCGGCTTTGGCTGCCGCCAGCTCTTCACGGATAATTTCTGAGGCGGTCACGCTACCGCCCGGGCTGTTAACGCGCAGAACGATGGCCTTAATTTTCGGGTCGAGGCGCGCATCGCGAATTTGCGCAGCCGTGGTATCGCCACCAACGTTGCCCGGGGTCTCCTCGCCATCCATGATGGCGCCGTTGGCAAAGATCACCGCAATGGCGGAACCTTCGTCAGACGGTGTCTTCACGTTGTAGTCGTAATAGCTGATCGCCCGGTAATTGTTATCCGTTTTGCTCCAGCCAAACTGTTTGCTCAGCGCCTTTTCCACTTCCGTGGAGGTCGCCAGCTCATCCACCAGCTTATTGTCCAGCGCATATTTTGCCGTATCGCCGCCCACTTTACGCAGGCCATCGATAATGCCCTGGGCGCCCGGGAATAGCTGCTGGGCGGTGATCTGGCGGTTGGCGGCAATGGTGTTGAGGTAGTTCTGCCACAGTTCGCCAATCCAGCGGCTGTCCGCCTCGCGGGCGGCAGGGGACATATCATCGCGAATGAAAGGCTCGACGGCGGATTTATAGGTGCCGACGCGGAAGACATGGGTGGAGACCTTCAGCTTATCCAGCAGTGATTTGTAGTACAGCCCATTGGTGGCGAAGCCGTGCAGGTCAACCTCGCCCTGTGGTGAGAGCCAGATTTTGTTGGCAAAGCTCGCCAGGTAGTACTGGCCCTGGCTGTAGCTGCTGCCGACGGCATAGACCGGTTTGCCGCTGTCGCGGAACTCACGCAGCGCTTTACCGATGTACTGCATGGACGGCTGATCGCCGCCAACGAAGTTTTTCAGATCCAGCACAATACCGGTGATATTGCGGTCATCTTTCGCCTGGCGAATGGTCTGCACGATATCGAACAGAGAGTTCTCCTGCAGACGGTCCGAGCTGGCGCCAAACAGCTGGCGGCCAATTACGCCGAGCTTGCTGCTGGCGGAAGGTTTATCCACCACCACGCCGGTAATATCCAGCAACAGCGCGCCGCGCGCGGCATGTTCGCTGGTAGTGGTGCTGAACTGGCTCCAGATACCGATACACACCAGCACCAGCACCAGGAAGATCGCATTCAGAGCCAGTTTGCGAATAAAGTTTAGTATCCGCCACGTCCATTTAAAAAAGCTGGCAATCAGTCGCCAAAGGGTTCGCATGTCTTCTCCCTAACGTTATCTAAAAAGGGCAGGCCGCAGGGGCCGCCGCGTCTGGCTATCCTAAAGAGTGAGCCGTCGGTTGTCAGCAGGAATCACCGACCACGCTGTAACAAAATCCTTGTGCATGTTAATTTTATGAAAAATGACATCACAGGAGTTATACAGATGGATGCTCTCGATCTACTGCTTAATCGCCGGAGCGCTTCTCGCCTGGCGGAACCTGCCCCGGCTGGCGAACAGCTGGAAAACATTCTGCGCGCCGGGCTGCGCGCCCCGGATCATGGCACCCTGCAGCCGTGGCGCTTTTTTATTATCGCCGATGACGGCCGCGAGCGCTTCAGCCAGCTGCTGGAAAAAGGGGCCACAGAGGCCGGCCAGGATGAGAAGGGAATAGAGAAAGCCCGCAATGCGCCGTTCCGCGCGCCGCTGATCATTACCGTAGTCGCGCGCTGTGAAGACCACCCGAAGGTGCCGCGCTGGGAGCAGGAGATGTCCGCTGGCTGTGCGGTGATGGCGATGCAGATGGCGGCCCTGGCCCAGGGATTCAATGGCATCTGGCGCAGCGGAGCATTGACCGAGAGCCCGGTGGTGCGGGCCGGCTTCGCGTGCCGCGAGCAGGATAAAATTGTCGGCTTCCTCTATCTGGGGACGCCGCAGCTAAAAGCCTCAACCACCATTGCCCTGCCGGATACCGCGCCGTTTGTGACGCGCTTCTGAGTCGGTGCTTGTGATGCCGGGTGGCGGCTGGCGCCTTACCCGGCCAACGCATCCGGCTCTGACTGTCTGTAGGCCCGCGCAAGCGCAGCGCCGCCGGGCAAGGACAGCGGGCACGGAGCCGATTTTGTGCCGGGTGGCGGCTCGCGCCTGACCCGGCCTACGTTCGTACGACCTGTCGTTAATTTATTCACTTTTCTTGCTGAAACTGCCGGTGCTGACGGCCTCAAAATCGCTGAGACGTTCCCGGCAGGCCGGGGCAGCCCGCATGGATGCGGGCTGAGGGCCGTGTTTTGCAGGGACGCTGCCTCGGCCCGACCCGAAGCCTGCAGGGATAAGTCGAAGGGACCGCGCAGCGGCGATTTTGCTGGCCGGAGCCCGGGGGTACAGTGGCCGCCCCCTGTGCGCTCCCGGCGCCATGAGTGACATAACGCAGACGATTAACCGGGAGCGCAAACTACGCTGAAGCCACAGATAACATAAACAACCACACTGCAGTGCTTCCCCTCACCCTGGCCCTCTCCCGGAGGGAGAGGGAACCGTCCGGCTGGCCGCGCAAGCGCAGCGCCGCCGGGCGATGGCAGCAGGCTCGGAGCCGCATCTATGCCGGGTGGCAGCTCGCGCCTGACCCGGCCTACAACCCCTACCATTCGAATCAATCGCGGTTTTTGTAGCCCGGACAAGGCGCGCCAGGCGTCGCATCCGGGAGTTCAACGGCGATGACGTTACTTCTGCGTTTTGGCGAATTCGTCTTTGGCTTTCTGCAACTGCTGCTGGAAGGCCGGGTTGGTGTGCAGCGTAGCGACCACCGCGGAGCCGACGATGCGCGCCGCATCGACATCGCTCTGCCAGTGATAGCCGCAGATCACCCGGCTCTCGCCGAGCTCATAGCCGCGCTTCAAAATTTCATTTTGCCGCTGCGGGTTGATCTCCGCCAGCACCAGGGCGGTGGCCCAGCCGATAGAGGTATGCCCGGACGGGTAAGAGCCGTTTTTCGACAGCTTGTCCTGCTCGGTGGTGTTGCAGGTGGAGACGCCATAGAACGCAAACGGGCGAATGCGCATGTATTTCTCTTTCGCGCCGCGGGTCGCCAGATCGCCGGCGTCTTCAATCATATTGGTCAGCAGTTTGTGGAGCTGAGGCGCGTCTTTCTCGGTGATTGGGGAACCAAAGGCGCTGGAGAAGGCATTGGCCACGCCGCCCGCGCTGAGGTTGGCATCCTCTGCCGCCAGCTTCCCGCGCTCGGTATTGCGCAGCAGACGCCCCTGCTCATACATCGCCTGATCGTTTAAGAACGCGATACTGCCCACCGCCGGCGGCGGTGGCAACAGCGCCAGGCTGTCGATGGCCTGGGCATTGGTCAGATAGTAGAGATCGGGCTTGGTGGTGACATCGTTCCCGGGGGGAACCAGAGCAAAGGCGTTAACGGAGAAGAAACTGGCCAGGCAAAGAGCAAGAACACGCTTTTTCATTAGAATTTCCTTACGTCATAATCATTCCAGAGAAGACAGTTCTGTGTTGTCACATTTCTGTCATCTTTAAGTAAAAGTGAAAATGGTCGGGAAAAAATTGCCGTGTCTCGCAAAAACGGCTTTTTGTCTGCTTAATGAGCAACCATACGCGATTTCAGACTGTCGTACTTACCACCCTGGCGTTTGGGCGCTAACATAGCGGGATTGCAATGACAGGAGATGTCCATGAGCGAGCAAGCCATTCGTTTAACGCAATACAGCCACGGAGCCGGTTGTGGTTGTAAAATTTCCCCGAAGGTGCTGGAATCCATCCTGCATAGCGAGCAGGCGAAGTTTGTCGATCCGAACCTGCTTGTCGGCAACGAAACCAGCGACGATGCCGCCGTCTACGATCTTGGTAACGGCACGTCAATCGTTAGCACCACCGATTTCTTTATGCCGATCGTCGATAATCCGTTCGACTTTGGCCGCATCGCCGCCACCAACGCCATCAGCGATATTTTCGCCATGGGCGGGAAACCGATTATGGCGATTGCCATCCTTGGCTGGCCGATCAACACCCTGGCGCCGGAAATTGCCCGTGAAGTGGTCGAGGGCGGGCGCTTTGCCTGCCAGCAGGCCGGGATCGCGCTGGCAGGCGGCCATTCCATTGACGCTCCGGAGCCGATCTTCGGTCTGGCGGTCACCGGCGTGGTGCCCACCGAGCGCATCAAGAAAAACAGCACTGCGCAGGCGGGCTGCAAACTGTATCTCACCAAACCGCTGGGGATCGGTGTGCTGACCACCGCGGAGAAAAAATCGCTGCTCAAGCCAGAGCATCATGGACTGGCGACGGAGACCATGTGCCAGATGAACCTCGCCGGCGCCGCGTTTGCCGCCATCGACGGAGTGAAGGCGATGACCGACGTCACCGGCTTTGGCCTGCTCGGCCATCTCAGCGAGGTGTGCCGCGGGGCCGGCGTGCAGGCGCAGCTGCGCTATGCCGATATCCCAAAACTGCCGGGGGTGGAAGGCTATATTGCCGCCGGCGCGGTGCCGGGCGGCACCGGGCGCAACTTTGCCAGCTACGGCCATCTGATGGGCGAGATGCCGGCGGAGTGGCGGGACCTGCTGTGCGATCCGCAGACCTCCGGCGGCCTGCTGCTGGCGGTGACTCCGGAAGCGGAAGCCGAAGTCCAGGCCGCTGCGGCGGAGTTCGGCATTAAGCTGGCCGCCATTGGCGAGCTGGTCACCGCCCGCGGCGGACGACCCATGATCGAGATCCGTTGATTCGATGCGGTTGTTTATTGCGGAAAAACCGAGTCTCGGTCGGGCTATCGCCGATGTGTTGCCTAAACCGCACCGCAAAGGCGATGGCTATATTGAGTGCGGCAACGGGCAGGTGGTCACCTGGTGTATCGGCCATCTGCTGGAGCAGGCGCAGCCGGACGTCTATGACAGCCGCTATGCCCGCTGGAATCTCACCGACCTGCCGATTGTGCCGGAGAAATGGCAGCTACAACCCAAACCCTCGGTCACCAAACAGCTCAATGTGATCAAGCGTCTGCTTGGCGAGGCGCAGGAAGTGATCCATGCCGGCGACCCCGACCGTGAGGGGCAGCTGCTGGTGGACGAAGTACTCGATTACCTGCAGCTGGCGCCGGAGAAGCGTCAGCAGGTGCAGCGCTGTCTGATTAACGATCTCAACCCGCAGGCGGTGGAGCGGGCGATCAATCGCCTGCGCGCCAACAGCGAGTTCGTGCCGCTCTGCGTGTCGGCGCTGGCGCGGGCGCGTGCCGACTGGCTGTACGGCATCAATATGACCCGCGCCTATACTCTGCTGGGGCGCAACGCCGGCTATCAGGGGGTACTGTCCGTGGGGCGGGTGCAGACCCCGGTACTTGGCCTGGTGGTTCGCCGTGATGAAGAGATTGAAAACTTCGTCGCCAAAGACTTCTTCGACGTGAAGGCGCATATCGTCACGCCGCAGGAGGAACGTTTTGTCGCCACCTGGGTGCCAAGCGAAGCCTGCGAACCTTATCAGGATGAAGAAGGGCGTCTGCTGCATCGTCCACTGGCTGAGCACGTGGTTAAGCGCATCGAAGGCCAGCCGGCGCTGGTGACCGGCTATAACGATAAGCGCGATTCCGAACCCGCGCCGCTGCCATTCTCGCTGTCGGCGCTACAGATTGAGGCGGCCAAACGTTTCGGCTTCAGCGCGCAAAACGTGCTGGATATCTGCCAGAAGCTGTACGAAACCCACAAGCTCATTACCTACCCGCGTTCGGATAGCCGCTACCTGCCGGAAGAGCACTTCGCCGGCCGTCATGCGGTGCTGAATGCGATTGCCGTCCATGCGGCGGACCTGCTGCCGCAGCCGGTGATGGATCCGGAGATCCGCAACCGCTGCTGGGATGATAAAAAGGTCGATGCGCACCATGCGATTATCCCGACCGCCCGCAGCAGCCAGGTCAAGCTCACCGATAACGAAGCGAAGGTCTACCACCTGATCGCCCGGCAGTATCTGATGCAGTTCTGCCCGGACGCGGTGTTCCGCAAATGCCAGATTGACCTCGAGATCGCCAACGGCAAGTTTGTCGCCAAGGCGCGTTTTCTGGCAGAGGCTGGCTGGCGGACGCTGCTGGGCAGCAAAGAGCGCGATGAAGAGAACGACGGCACGCCGCTGCCGGTGGTGGCCAAAGACGATGAACTGCTGTGCGAGAAGGGCGAAGTGGTGGAGCGTCAGACGCAGCCGCCGCGCCACTTTACCGACGCCACGCTGCTGTCGGCGATGACCGGGATTGCCCGTTTCGTGCAGGATAAAGATCTGAAGAAGATCCTCCGCGCCACCGACGGTCTCGGCACAGAAGCGACCCGCGCCGGGATTATCGAGCTGCTGTTCAAGCGCGGTTTCCTGACCAAAAAGGGGCGTTATATCCACTCCTCGGACGCTGGCCGGGCGCTGATTCACTCCCTGCCGGAGATGGCCGCGCGTCCGGATATGACCGCCCACTGGGAATCGGTCCTGACGCAGATCAGCGAAAAGCAGTGCCGCTATCAGGACTTTATGCAGCCGCTGGTGGGGACGCTGTTCCAGCTGATCGATCAGGCACGGAGCACGCCAGTGCGCCAGTTCCGCGGCCTGGCCGCGCCGGGCGGGGCGAAAAAGTCGTTCAGCAAAGGTAAAGGCAAGCCGAAAGGGAAAAAAGCGGCAGACGATGCTGCGCCGCCGCCGCAGTAACCCGCCGGTGATCGCGAGGATGCGAATCCCCGCGGCCACCGCTTCTCCGCCAGCCAGGTCAATGGTCTACACTAAACAGCCGGGCAGGGCTTGACGACTTCCCCCCTGAATGCGTCTTCGCGCTTGCCGATAATGTTGCTCATTTCTCTCACCGGCGATAAGGAGGACCCGTGAAATATATCGCTATTAGCCAACCGGGCGGCCCGGAGGTATTGCAGATCCGCGAAGGAGAAATCCCTGCTATTGGGGAGAATGAGGTGCTCATTGAGGTGAAGGCCGCCGGCGTCAACCGGCCGGATATCCTGCAGCGCCAGGGGCTGTACCCTATGCCCAAGGGCGTCACCCCCGTACCTGGCCTGGAGGTGGCGGGCGTTGTGGTTGAGGTCGGCGCGCAGGTCACAGCGTTTACGCCCGGCGATCGCGTTTGTGCGCTCACCAACGGCGGCGGCTATGCCGAATACTGCGCCGTGCCGGCAGGCCAGACGCTGCCGATCCCGGCGGGCCTCATCTTTAGCGAAGCGGCCGCCATTCCGGAAACGTTCTTCACCGTCTGGGCGAATGTCTTCCAGCTGGGTAAGCTGCAGCCTGGCGAAAGCATCCTGATCCACGGCGGCGCCAGCGGGATTGGCACCACCGCGGTCCTGCTGTGCCACGCGCTGGGGATGACCGTCTATGCCACCGTTGGCCAGGACGAAAAAATCGCTGCCCTACGTCCCTATGCTACGGCGATTAACTACAAAACCGATGATTTTGCGGAAAAAATCGGCCAGCTGACCCACGATGAAGGCGTGGATGTCATTCTGGATATCGTTGGCGGCCCTTACTTTAACCGCAACCTTGGGATACTGAAAAAGGATGGACGGCTGGTGATCATCGGCTTTATGGGCGGACGAATCGCTCATGAGGTTGATATTCAGACCCTGATGCTCAAGCGAGCCACCATCACCGGCTCAACCATGCGCGGCCGGACGGCGGCGGAGAAACAGGAGATTGCCGAGGCGCTGCGGCGCCACGTCTGGCCGCTGCTTGAGGCAGGGAAATGCAAGCCGATGATCTACGCCAGCTACCCGATGGCGGAGGTTGCCGAGGCCCATGCCTGCCTGGACAGTGGTCAGCATCTGGGGAAAGTGGTGATCACGATGACGTCGTGAGACGCATCCCGGCGGGCAGCCGCCGGGATGCGTCAGGGGAGGTTAAATCACGCCCTGGGCCAGCATGGCATCCGCGACTTTCACGAAACCGGCGATATTCGCACCGCGCACGTAGTTGGTCTGCTTCGCTTCGCCGCCGTACTGCACGCAAGCGTGGTGGATATCCAGCATGATGTGATGCAGACGGGCATCCACTTTTTCCGCTTTCCAGCCCATGCGCGCGGCGTTCTGCGCCATCTCCAGACCGGAAGTCGCCACGCCGCCGGCGTTGGCCGCTTTGCCAGGGGCAAACAGCACGTCAGCTTCCAGGAACAGGTCGGTTGCGGCGATGGTGGTCGGCATGTTGGCGCCTTCCGCCACGGCCTTCACGCCATTGGCAATCAGCTGGCGGGCGGCATCGACGTCCAGTTCGTTCTGGGTCGCGCAAGGCAGGGCGATATCCACCGGCACTGACCACGGCTGCTGGCCTTCAAGATAGGTGAGGCCAAATTCGCGGGCGTAGTCGGCCACGCGGCCATGGGCACGCTCTTTAATGTCGATCAGGCGGGCCAGTTTTTCTTTGGTGAAGCCCGCTTCGTCAACGACGGTGCCGTTGGAGTCGGAGGCGGTGACCACCCGCGCGCCAAGCTCCATCGCTTTCTCAATGGCGTATTGCGCGACGTTGCCGGAGCCGGAAACCGCCACGCGAGCGCCTTCGAAGCCGAGGCCGTGACGTTTGAGCATCGCTTCGGTGAAGTAGATCAGACCGTAACCGGTGGCTTCCGGACGGATCAGGCTGCCGCCAAAGGAGAGGCCTTTACCAGTAAAGACGCAGGCGCTGTTGTTGGAGAGCTTGCGCATCATCCCGGCCATAAAGCCGACTTCGCGGCCGCCGACGCCGATATCGCCCGCCGGTACGTCGGTATCCGGGCCAAGGTGGCGATAGAGCTCGGTCATCAGCGCCTGGCAGAAGCGCATCACTTCGCCATCGCTCTTGCCTTTAGGATCGAAATCGCTGCCGCCTTTCCCGCCGCCCATCGGCAGGGTGGTCAGGGCGTTTTTGAAGGTCTGCTCGAAGCCAAGGAATTTGAGAATCGACAGGTTAACCGACGGGTGGAAACGCATCCCGCCTTTATACGGGCCGATGGCCGAGTTGAACTGCACGCGCCACGCGCGGTTGACCTGGACCTGATTGCGGTCATCCACCCACACCACGCGGAACTGGATCACGCGCTCCGGTTCCACCAGACGTTCCAGCAAAGCAAGCTGACGATAGCGCGGATTTTCCTCAAGGAAAGGCCACAGGGTGGTCATCACCTCCCGGACGGCTTGAGCAAATTCGGTTTGATGAGGATCGCGCTGTTGAACGCGGGTGAGAAAGCCTTCCAGAGTGCACGTCTGATCCATAGATATAAGTTCCCCTTATGGTTGTGGTTGCATGTATTTATTATGATTCGGTCCTTGAAAAAACCGATTTTCCGACTATAACACCGCTAATCCTTAGGCAAGCAAGGAAAAATTAAGCCGACAACAAAATTTATAATTGTCCGCCCGTCATAACTAAAAACGATGACGAGGCGGCGGGCGGATCAGCGGCCGGAAAGGGTCGGGCGCTGGGCGATAAAGGCATGCAGCAGAGGAATATCGGCCGGGGCGAGATCGAGGGTTAAGGCGTCAGCGGGCAGGCACCAGCGCAGCTGAGTGTGATAGTGGGCCAGCGGTATGCCCTGAAAGTGCGGCACCCACCAGGCGTGCAGGTGGATCTGGCGGCCGGAGACTTCCCGCTGATGGCTGGCGATATAGCATGCCGGGTGGGCGATGATGCCCATCTCCTCCTGTAGCTCGCGGGCCAGCGCCTGCGGCTGGCTTTCACCAGGCTCCACTTTGCCGCCAGCGAACTCCCACATCCCCGGCTGGTCGGCGTGGGGCGGACGCTGCGCCAGCAGAATCTTGCCATCCTGTTCAATAATGGCTGCGACAACATCAATCATTTTTAGCATAAGCATCAAGGTGAATAAGACGAATCTGGCCTATTATCACCGCCATAGACCTTGACTGACAACCGCCACCCCTGCTGGAGACCTCCGTGCTTGATAGCCACCTGCATCCGCGCCTCAAACCCCTGCTTAATGCTGTCGCCGGCGCGCTTGACCGCCCGGGTATTTCACCGGACGGGCTGACGCTCCTCGGTTTTGCCATCGGCGTGCTGGCTCTGCCCTTTCTGGCGCTGGGGTGGTATAGCGCGGCGCTGGTCGCTATTCTCTTCAACCGCCTGCTGGATGGTCTGGACGGCGCTCTGGCGCGGCGGCGCGGGCTCACGGACGCGGGGGGCTTTCTCGATATCGCACTGGATTTTCTCTTCTACGCCCTGGTGCCGTTCGGCTTTATTCTGGCGGATCCGCTGAACAATGCCCTGGCGGGGGCCTGGCTGCTGTTTGCCTTTATCGGCACCGGCAGCAGCTTTCTCGCTTTTGCCGCACTGGCGGCCAGGCATCAGATCGCCAATCCCGGCTACGCCCATAAATCGCTGTACTATCTTGGGGGCCTGACGGAGGGGACGGAGACCATCCTGTTGTTTGTCCTCGGCTGCCTGTTTCCGGCGTATTTCGCCTGGCTGGCGTGGCTGTTTGGCGCGCTGTGCTGGCTGACGACGGCGACGCGCATCTGCAGTGGCTACCAGACCTTAAAGCGGGTGGTGTGAGCGGGAAAGCGCGCGTCGCTGGCTGGGGGCGACGCGCTGGTGGGGCGTGTTACTGACTGCTTTCCGGGCCGCGTTCGCCGCGGGCGACCGGATTGTGCGGGTTGCTGCTCCATTCGTACCAGCCGCCGTCGTACACCGCGACGTGCGGCCAGCCCATGGCGCGGGCATACATGAAGGTTTCCGAGGCCCGCCAGCCGGTCCCGCAATAGAACGCCACCTGCTGGCTCGGCAGAATGTTCCACTGGCGCCACAGGGTAGCGATATCGTCAGCGCTGCGCATGGTGCCGTCCGGGTTATGGAAGTCTTCCATGTGCGTGGAGTCGCTCCCGGCGTGGCCCCAGCGGGCGCCGGCGATGTCGCCCTTCGGCTTGATATAGCTGTAGCCGCTGGTGGTGCCGATAAACTCCGGCCACGAGCGGACGCTGACCAGCGAGGCGTCCTGACGATGCAGCAGCCCGCGGGCTTGTTCGGTATCCAGCATCAGCTGCGGCTGGCCGGGGATCGGCGCGCCGAAGTCCTGCGCCGGCTGCTGCGCCGGCGGCATGCCGCGCTCGACCGGCAGCCCGGCGTCGGACCAGGTCTGCCAGCCGCCGTCAAGCAGGCGCACGTCTTTGACCCCGGCGTACAGCATGATCTGCGCCACCCGCGCTGCGGCGTAGACGTCGCGACCGTAGAGGATCACCGTGGTGTCATGCCGGATGCCGTGCTTCGCCAGCATCGCTTTCAGCTGTGCGTCGGACACTTTATTCCACAGCGGTTCGCTTTCCACCTCATTGGTATCGATATAGCCCGCGCCAGGGATATGGCTCAGCAGATAGAGTTTCGGCGCTCCCCAGGCGGCTTCGAACACTTTCCAGTCGCCGGTCGGGGCGGCGGCTACGCGTTTTCCCTGCTGCAGGTCGTGCAGCCACTGGGGGTAGACCAGCTGTTCAAAGTGCGGCAGCTTTTGCAGGCGGTCGGTCTGGCTCAGCGCATCGCTCAGGGTGCTGAGCCGGGTGAAGCCCGCTTGTTTCAGCCGCGCCGCGACGCTGGCATTATCTTCCGGGTTGCCGTACAGCGCGACGGGGGTATCCGGCTGGATCTGGTGCTGCTTAGCCCAGGCGCGGAGCTGATCGTCGCTCATGGCGCCGAGCCAGCGGGCGGAAAGATTCAGGGCCTGCGGCTCATGACCTTCGGGGCCGTTGGCGCGCTGAGGCCAGCCGTTGTAATAAGCGCTCAGGCGGGTGTCAATGGCCACGCCGTGCTGCTGTTGCAGGTGGGAGAGAGTGAGCGCTGGCATGGTTTCAGCGGCGCAGGTGGTGGAAGCAGCAAGCCCCATAAGCAGGGCGAGTGCGGTCAATTGAGAAACACGTTTCATCGAAATGCCCGACGGTAAAAAGTGGAGGGCGTATTCTCCGCTCGCCAGGCGCCGATTTCTTTGCGGTAACGCAGGTTTGCACGCTATTGCTCTTCATTGCCAGGTCTCCATCGCCAGGCAGCGTCCCGCCGGCGGACCGTCCTCGCGATCGTGGGTCACCAGGATCGCCGGAATGGCCTGGCGGGCCAGTTCCTCAAAAACCCAGCGGCGGAACGCGGCGCGCAGGGTGGCATCCAGACGGCTGAAGGGTTCATCGAGCAGCAGCGCCTTGGGGCGCGCCAGCAGGGCGCGCAGCAGGCTCACCCGCGCCCGCTGCCCGCCGGAGAGCGTGGCCGGGTCGCGTGGGGCGAAGCCATGCAGCCCGGCGCGGCTGAGCGCTTGCTCCACTGCGGCTTTTCGCGCCTCGCCGCGCACACTCTCCGGCAGCGCCAGCTGTAAATTTTGCCCGACGCTGAAATGGTCGAACAGTAACGGGTCCTGAAACAGGATGCCGATGCGTCGATGCTCCGTCGGCAGCGTATCGCAGCGACGTCCATTGAGCCACAGCTCGCCCTCGGCGCGGAAGTCGCCGGCCAGGGCGCCAATCATCCAGGCAAACAGCGTCGATTTTCCGCTACCGGAGGGGCCCATCAGCGTCAGCACTTCTCCAGGCGCCACCGAAAAGGCGACCTCCCGCAGCAGCGGCTGACGTTTCACGCTCAGGGTCAGATGGTTTACGGTTAGCACTAGCGAAGTCCTCGCCGATAGCGGCCCGCCAGCCAGGCGAGAAGGGCCGTCAGGGTAAAGCATACCGCCGGCAGCAGTAATAGCCACAGCGCCTGGGCGGCGAGCGTCTGCACCTCGCCGCCGCTGCTGAGCGCCACCGCCTGACTGGTGAGCGTCGGGATACGGCCTGCCCCCAGCCATAGCGTCGGCAGATACTGCGCGATGCTCACGGAAAAGCCCACCGCCAGCGCGGTCAGCAGCGGGCGGGTCAGCGAGGGCAGGGTCAGCAGCCAGAAAATACGCGTGGGCCCCCAGCCGAGCGTGCGGGCGATTACCGCCATCCGCGGATCGCGCTGGCGCCAGGCCGGGCGCAAAATAAACAGCATCCATGGCACCACCCACAGCAGATGGCCCCACAGGACGGTCCACCATTCGCCGTCTAGCCAGGCGTACAGCGCCAGCCGGTACTGGCCAGCGGCCAGCGGCAGGGCCGGGAGGACCAGCGGCAGCCAGACCCAGCCATCTCCCCGCGTCGGGCCGCAGGCCAGCCACAGCAGGCAGACAGCCGCGCCGAGGGCGCAGGCCGCCAGCGCCAGGCCAAGGCTGTTGCCGAGGGCATCCATCTGCGGTGGCGCTGAGCGCGCCAGCCCCGCCAGCAATAGCGCGCCCAGCAGACCGCTCAGCGGCAGCAGCGCCGCCAGCAGGCGGCCGGGCAGGGCATGAGGATGAGGGTGACGAATACCGCGCAGATTGGGCTGGTACTGGCGCTGTATCCGCCACCCTCCCCAGGCCACCAGCGCCAGCCCGCCGAGGATCGTCATCAGTAACAGGCTGGCCAGCGCCCCTTTGGCCTGCTGCAGGTCATCGCCCTGGCTTAACCACTGCCACGCCAGCACGGCGAGAGTGGGCGGATTGCCGGGCCCCAGCACCAGGGCGACATCGACCGCCGACAGACTCCAGGCGGTGGCGGCCAGCAGCACCATGCCGAGGGCGGGCAGCAGGGCGGGCAGCACCAGCCAGCGCAGGCACTGCCAGCGGCCGTAGCCGAGGCTCTTCAGCGCGGTCGCCTGGTCGGCGAGGCGTTTCTCCCCCAGCAGGCCATAGATCACCCACAGCACAAAGGCGCTCTCTTTCAGGGCCATCGTCAGGCCAAGCCCGATGCCATACCGGTCGACCGGCGGCGTCAGAAGCGGCAGCCACTGCCAGATCCAACCCCCTTCGGCGAACAGCAGCAGCGCCGCCGTCGCCAGGGCAAGATGGGGTACCGCCAGCAGCAGCGGCAGACGGGAAGCCAGTCGCCGCCAGCGGAGCGAGGGCCAGAGGGCAGCGACGACGGTCAGGGCGATCAGCAGCGCGCCGCCGACGGACAGCAGCGTCGAGACGAGCGTGGCGGCCAGCGCCTGGCCCAGCTGCGGGTCGGCGAACAGCGCCCGCCAGTGGGCCGGGGAGCGCGCAGCGCCCACCAGTTCCCCGGCGGCGGGGAGCAACGGCAGATAGATCGCCGCCATCGTCCCCCAGGCCAGCAGGATCAGTGGGTACCGTAGCGGCGCAGCCATTCCTGCTCCAGCGCGTCAACCCATGCCGCGTGCGGCTCGGCAAGCACCGGCGGTAGATCCTGCGGCACGGTAGCCGCCAGCGCCTGACGCTGGCCGTCAGGCAGACGCTGCGGGTCCAGTACGCTCGGATCGCCCCAGACGGCGGCATCGGCCTTGCGCAGCTGCGCTTCAGGCGAGAGCAGGAAATTGGCCACCACTTTGGCTCCAGCGACGGCGCGGGCGTTAGCCGGGATGGTAACGAAATGGACGTTGCCGAGGGTCCCCGCGGTGAAGCCGAAGCTGTAGCTGTCCGTCGGTAATTCGCCGCTGGCGGCTTTCTGCCGGGCGTGCAGCGGGTTAAACGTGAGTGATAAGCGGAGGGTGCCATTGTTGAGCATGGTATCCATCCGTGCCGGCGACGCCGGGAAATCCTTGCCCGCCCGCCACAGGGCCGGGTGCAGCGCATCGAGATAGCGCCACAGCGGGGCCGTGACCGCCGCGAAGGTCGCCGTCTGCGGCGGCTGGCGCAGGGCGGCCGGCTGGTCGGTGAGGGCGATCAGCAGTTGCTCCAGCAGGGCGGTGCCGGTGAAGTCCGGCGGCCGCGGGTAGGTCACGCTGCCGGGATGGGCTCTGGCGAAGGCCAGCAGCGCCTGCGGGCTGGTGGGTGGCTGCGGCGTTTGCCCGCGGCGGACGATAAACGTCAGCTGGGCGCTGCCCCACGGCGACTCCGTACCGTCGGTGGCGACAGAAAAGTCCTCCCGAACCGGCTTTTGCAGATCGACAAAGCGCCAGTTGGGCAGCGATTCGGCCCAGCCGGTGAGCAGCAGGTTGGCCTGCTTAAGCGTGCGAAAGTTTTCGCCGTTGATCCACAGCAGATCCACCGACCCGCCCCGGCGACGGCCGGCCTGCGCCTCGCTCTGGATGCGTTTCACTGCGTCGGCGGCGTCGGCGATGGGGACAATACGCAGGTCGATCGCGTAGTGGCGTTTGACCTCCTCGCTGACCCACGCCAGATAGCGGTTGACGGCCGGGTCCCCGCCCCAGGCGTTAAACCAGACGGTCTGCCCGCGGGCTTCCGTTTGGATCTGCCGCCAGCTGTCGTTGGCATTAACCGCCAGCGGCCAGAGCAGCAGCAGGCACAGACAGAGGCTGAAATCACGCAAACGGCGCATCGTTACTCCTTATTCTGCGGGGAAGAGGTGGGCATCTGACACAACCCCTGGGCCGGGATCGCCATCGCGGCATTGAACCGCGCTGATAAATTTTGCAGGCCGATCAGGGCGGTCAGCTCGGTGAGCGCCCTGGCGTCAAAATGCGCGGCCATCGCGCTGCGCAGGGCATCATCCACCGCCGGCGGCGTCTGGGTGGCGGCTTCGGCATAGGCCAGCGCCAGACGCTCTTTTTCGCTGAACAGCGTACTGCTGCGCCAGTCGGCGACCGCCAGCAGCTTGTCCTGGCTGCCGCTCCGCGCCGCGAGGGTCATGCTGGTGATATCGATACAGAATTCACAGTGGCACAGTTGGGCGATGCGGGCGCTGACCAGCGACCGCAGCACCGGATCCAGCGGCGAGCGGCGGCGTTCAATGTAGCCCACGAACAGCGAAACCAGGTAAAACAGCCATGGGATCCGTCCCCACCAGCGAATGGGGCTCAGCACCTGGCCGTAATGCCGGCGGTGCAGCCAGGCCTGCGGACGAAGGATCAGGGGGACAGAATCCAGCGGGGGTAAGCTCATGGCGACGATCTCTTATGACGTTCACGGTAAATATTTTTGGCGATAGAGATGACCACCGCCAGGGTAAAAAGCAGCGAAAGCCCGGTGGCCAGCCAGAAGGTGCCCCCGGTGAGCAGACTCCCGGCCCAGGAATAGACGATAGTCGCCGGCAGCTGGCCCACGCCGGTGGCCAGCATAAAGAGCCAGAAGCGCAGCGAGGTTAGTCCGGCGGCATAGCTGACCGGGTCAAACGGCACAAACGGCAGCAGGCGGCAGACCAGGATCGTCTGCGGGCCAAAGCGAGTGAAATAGCCGTCGACGCTGCGCAGCACCGCGCGGCCGGTGAGTTTTTCCACCACTTCGCGCCCCAGCGCTCTGGCGATGCAGAAGCAGAGCCCGGCCCCGACCATGGCGCTGAACCATGACAGCGCACCGCCCCAGAAGGCGCCGAACAGGGCGGCGTTCGCCAGGGTAATCAGGAAAGCCGGCAGCGGAGCGACGATCGCCTGGAGGATCATCAGCGCAAATGAGACCAGCGCGGCCTGCGGCCCCCAGGCGGCGATAAACCCTCTGACCTGCTGCGGATCCAGGGAGGCTAACGCCGTCAGACTCTGCTGCAGAAAGGTTCGCCCGCCGGGGAACCACCACCAGGCGGCCAGCCCGGCGACGGCCACCACGGCAAGGGCCAGCCGGGCGCGGCGCAGGTGACGGCGATCAGGTTGGGTCATGGCGCACCTCCTCGCCGGGCGTTGCCATACGGCGGGCGCGGGCAAACCGTTTGCCCATCTGCACCAGGGCAAACAGCAGCCCGCCGGCGAGGCTCAGTTTGAGCGCGAAGGCGAGAGTTACGCCCTCGCGGGCCAGCTCGCTGGCCATTACCGAATAGATGACCAGGCCCGGCAGGGTAGTCACGGCGGAGATCAGGGTAAAGGGCCAGAAAGGGATCGCCGTCAGGCCGTAGGCGTAATTCTGAATGTTGTAGGGAAAGAGCGGCACCAGGCGGGTGAGGATCAGGAAATCGCAGCCGCTGCGGGCGATACCGCGCTCAATCGCCTGAAAGACGGCGGTATGGCCCACATAGCGCTGCAGCAGGTCGCGCCCAAGCCAGCGGGCGATTAAAAACGACAGCGAAGAGGCGAGGGTGGCGGCGGCAAACGAGAGCAGGGAGCCTGTCAGCGGGCCGAAGAGCATCCCGCCGGCGATCACCAGCAGGCTGCCGGGGATCAGACACAGGGTGGCAATGATAAACAGCGCGACATAGACCAGATATCCCCAGGCGCCCTGATGGCGCAGGGTGTCCTGAAGCAGATGAAGGTGAGTCAGCAGATCGTGGAGACCGACGCGATGGCTGATAACGGCCAGCGTGGCCACCAGCGCGAGAAGTCCCAGCCCTTTACCAATGGCCGGATGACGGCTTCTTTTGCATGAGGGGTGCTCCTGTACAGTCTGGACGCAGTGGACATCAAAAAGTGCGCGCGACAGTATCCTGTTCCGACGACCGTCACAATGGTTTACCGTCGCTTTGTTGATTTTGCTCAGGAAATTCTGCCCCCCGCACAGCGGGAGGCGAGAGAAGGGCGTAAATTATGGCCGGAAGGTGGCCCACACCGGCGCGTGGTCGGACGGTTTTTCCATTCCGCGGATCTCATAATCGATTCCGGTCTCCACGCAGCGCTGGGCCAGAGGCTGGCTGGCCAGCAGCAGGTCGATGCGCAGCCCGCGGTTATCGTCGAAGCCTTTGGAGCGGTAATCGAACCACGAGAAGTGCTCCTGATTGTCCGGATTAGCCTGACGCCAGGTATCCACCAGGCCCCAGCCCAGCAGGCGATCCATCCACTCCCGCTCTTCCGGCAGGAAGGAACATTTGCCGGTACGCAGCCAGCGTTTGCGGTTCTCTTCACCAATACCGATATCGAGATCGGTGGGACTGATGTTCATATCGCCCATGATCAGCACCGGATTCTCTTTGTTGAGTTCGGTCTCCAGATAGTTCTGCAGATTCTGATAGAACGCCGCTTTGGCCGGGAATTTGGTTTCATGATCGCGGCTTTCACCCTGTGGGAAATAACCGTTAATCACCGTGACGTTGCCGAAAGGCGACGGGATCTCCGCCATGATGATGCGGCGCTGAGCCTCTTCGCCATCGTCCGGGAAACCGCGGCGGACGGCAATCGGCGTCTCTTTGGTCAGCAGCGCGACGCCATAATGGCCTTTTTGTCCATGATAAAAGACGTTATAGCCGAGTTTGGCGACCTCTTCGAGAGGGAACATATCGTCGTGAACTTTGGTTTCCTGCAGGCCAATCACGTCCGGCTGGTGTTTTTCGACGATGGCGGCCAGTTGGTGTGGGCGGGCGCGCAGGCCGTTGATATTAAAAGAGAC
>NZ_PJDK01000054.1:0-36773 GCF_002837615.1 Klebsiella sp. X1-16S-Nf21 | reverse complement strand
CAGCCGTCTGGCGCCGTTAATCGCCTCCACCACGCCGAGCGCCAGCCCCGCCTGCTCCAGGCACGGCCCCTGCTCGATATGCAGTTCCAGATAGGCGGCGATATCCCGCGGATGACGGGCCGCGTGGCCGATCCGCGCCGGATCGAGTCCGGCATTCACCAGCGCCTGGGCGACGCTCACGCCGTCGGTATCGCACTGTGACAGCCAGCTTTCAGGCCAGGTGCCGGTGACGCCGCGGCTGCCGAGCAGGGTAATACCAAAGCGGGTGCCCTCTTCATCGCCAAAGCCGACGATCTCGATTGCCTTTGCCAGCCGTCGCCCCTGCTGGTGCAGACGCTGGACCACCTCAATCGCCGCCAGCACGCCGAGCATGCCGTCGTAGCGCCCGGCGTTGCGCACGGTGTCAAGATGAGAGCCCAGCAGCACCGCCGGCGCCCCCTCCTGTTGTCCTTCATAGCGTCCGCAGATGTTGCCGACGCTGTCCTGCCACACCATCATGCCGGCAGCCTGCATCCACTGGCCCACCAACTGGTTGGCCTGCAGATGCTCGGGCGACAGATAGACCCGGGTCAGGGCATCGGCGGTTTCGCTAAGGGTGGCCAGCCGATCGGCACGCGCCATCACCCGGCTGGCAGCCGCTTCTCTCTCCGCCTGCTGGCGGGCGGTATCACTCATAGGGTGGCCTCGGTGCGGTAGTGATCCCAGGCCGCCTGCATCGCCGCGCCCTGAGTGGTGGTGAACTTGAGGTAGTTCAGGACCGCTTCCAGCGCGCTGAGCGTCTGCATCACGCAGTCTTTACGCGCGTTATAGCCCATGGTGCCAATGCGCCAGACTTTACCGTGCAGCGGACCAAACGAGGTGCCAATTTCAATGCCGAAATCTTCCAGCATCAGTTTGCGTACCTGATCGCCGTTGACCCCGTTGGGGATCACCACCCCCAGCACGTTATTCATTTTGTGCCGCAGGTCGCCAAAGGTCTCGAGCCCCATCGCCTGGATGCCCTTCAGCAGCGCATCGCCGTGCAGTTTGTGGCGGGCGATGCCGTTGTCGAGTCCCTCCTGGAGGATCAGGCGCGCGCACTCCCGGGCGGCGAACAGCGCCGAGGTCGCTTCGGTATGGTGGTTAAGGCGCTCCGGCCCCCAGTAATCCATCACCATGCCGAGATCGAAATAGTTGGAGTAGATCATCTCGTCGACGCCGTCGTGATGCGCATCGGTGCGGATCCCCTGCTCAATGCAGCGGCGGCGGCGGATGACCTCTTCCATCCGCGGGCTGAGGGTGATGGGCGACGTGCCGGAAGGACCGCCCAGGCACTTCTGCATCCCGGCGGACACGGCGTCCAGCTGCCAGGCGTCGGTTTCCAGCGGGTTACCGCCGAGCGACGCGGTGGCGTCGGTATAGAACAGCACTTCGTGACGACGGCAAATCTCCCCCAGCTCCGCCAGCGGCTGCAGCATGGTGGTGGAAGTATCGCCCTGCACGGTGAGCAGCAGGCGCGGGCGCACGCGCTTGATCGCGTCCTCAACCTGATCCGGCGTAAAGACCTCGCCCCACGGCACCTCGATGGTGTGCACCTCTGCCCGGCAACGACGCGCGATCTCGCACAGCAGATGTCCAAACCGGCCGAACACCGGCACCAGCACTTTGTCACCCGGACGGATCGCCGACACCAGAATCGCTTCGATCCCGGCGCGCGAGGTGCCGTCGACCAGCATCGTCCAGCGATTTTCGGTGCGAAACACACCGCGGTAGAGCGCCATGACTTCATTCATGTAGTGGGTCATCGCCGGATCGTACTGGCCAACCAGCTGGCTCGACATGGCGCGCAGCACGCGCGGGTCGGCATTGATCGGCCCCGGCCCCATCAGCAGGCGCTGCGGCGGGTTAATTTGCGAAAACTGAGTGATATCCATCTGCCATTCCTTACGTTAGTTAAGACCGCGCACCGAGGAGATAAACTGTTTCAGTTCGCTGGTCTGCGGGCTGGCGAACAGCGTTTTGCTGTCGCCCTGCTCCCAGACGCGTCCCTGATGCATAAACACCACGCGGTCGCCCACTTCGCGGGCAAAGTTCATTTCATGGGTGACGAGGATCAGCGTCATACCTTCCGCCGCCAGTTGCTCCAGCACCTTCAGCACTTCACCCACCAGTTCCGGGTCGAGTGCCGAGGTGATTTCGTCACAGAGTAAAACTTTCGGCGACATGGCCAGCGCCCGGGCAATGGCCACGCGCTGCTGCTGGCCGCCGGAGAGATTGGCCGGATAGTAATCCAGACGGTCGCCAAGACCGACCTTCTCCAGCATCCGCTGCGCCAGCTCCCGGCATTCGGCCTGGGACTTCTTCAGTACCCGCCGCGGAGCCAGCATGACGTTCTCCAGCGCCGTCATGTGCGGGAACAGGTTAAAGTTCTGGAACACCATGCCGATGGAGCGGCTGATCTCCCGGGCCTGTGAATCGCGGTCGGTGATGGTCATGCCCCCGAGCTTGATACTGCCCTCCTGGTAGCCCTCCAGACCATTGATACAGCGCAGCAGGGTGCTTTTACCCGAGCCACTGCGGCCGATGATCGAGATCACTTCCCCCATGTCGATATCCAGATCGACGCCCTTCAACACATGGTTGTCGCCGTAGTACTTCTGCATCTGATTAATGGTGATGAGAGGCATTGAATTTGTTCTCCAGATAGCGGCTGTAGCGGGACAGCGGATAGCACAGAATGAAATAGCCTAGCGCCACCAGGGCAAACACTTTAAACGGCTGGTAAGTGACGTTGGTCAGCATCGTCCCGGCCTTGGTCAGCTCCACAAAGCCGATAATCGATGCCAGCGCCGTGCCTTTGATCACCTGTACGGCAAAGCCCACCGTCGGCGCGATGGCAATGCGCAGCGCCTGCGGCGCCACCACGCGGTACAAGGTCTGGCCGAAGCTCAGCCCGAGACACCGCGAGGCCTCCCACTGGCCTTTGGGCAGCGCGCGAATGCTGCCGAACCAGATATCCAGCAAAAAGGCGCTGGTGTAGAGCGTCAGAGCGACCGAGGCGGCGGTCCACGCCGAGACGTCAATGCCGAACAGCGCCACGCCAAAGAATGCCAGAAACAGCTGCATCAGCAGCGGCGTGCCCTGAAACAGCTCGATGTAGCCGCGGATGAGCCGTTTCACCTGGCGTCCGCCGGTGAGGCGCAGCAGCAGTAACGGTAAGGTCACCAGCGCCCCGCCGGTGAACGCGACCAGCGACAGCAGCACCGTCCAGCGACCGGCCAGCAGCAGGTTGCGGATAATGTCCCAGTCAGTAAAAGTGGTCATCAGGCCTGTACCCCCAGCCATTTACGCCCCGCCGCCATCAGCAGCTGGCGCATCGCTATCGATAACGCTAAGTAGATCCCGGTGGTCACCAGATAGACCTCAAAGCTCAAAAATGTCCGCGACTGGATCAGGTTGGCGGCGAAGGTCAGCTCCTCATAGGAGACCTGCGACACCACTGACGAGCCGAGCATCACGATGATGCACTGGCTGACCAGCGCCGGGTAAATCCGCTGCAGCGCCGGGGGCAATACGACGCGAACGAAGGTTTGCGTCCGGCTAAGCCCGAGCACGCGACCGGCTTCCCACTGGCCCTTCGGCGTCACCTGAATACCGGCGCGGACGATCTCGGTGCTATAGGCGCCGAGGTTAACCACCATCGCCAGCAGCGCCGCTTCACCGGCGGTCATCTTCAGTCCAAGGTTCGGTAAACCAAAGACGATAAAAAAGAGCTGCACCACAAACGGCGTGTTGCGGATGATTTCCACATATCCGCCCCATACCCGGCTGAGCATTCCCGGGCGCCCGCTGCGGATCGCCGCCCCGAGGATGCCGATCGCCAGTCCGCCGATCGTCGCCAGCACCGTCAACTGCACCGTCACCCACAGGCCGGCCAGCAGCTCCGGCCAGTGCGGCCAGAGCTCAGAGAAATGAAGTTGCTCCGTCATCCCCAGACCTTACGCGCCGAGGCTGGCAGGCAGTGGCGCTTTCAGCCACTTCTCAGACAGACCGTTGAGGGTGCCGTCCTTAATGCCCTGCTCGATGAGGGTATCCACTTTCGCCTTCAGCGCCGGTTCGTTCTTTTTCAGACCGATAAAGCACGGCGAGTCCTTCAGCATAAAGCTCGGCACCGGCGCTTTGTCGGCGTTCTGCCGGGAGATGGCCGCCACCACCAGATTGCCGGTCGCGACATACTGCACCTGACCGGACAGGTAAGCCGACAGCGTAGTGTTATTATCCTCGTAGCGCTTAATCTGCGCTGCCTGCGGCGCCACGCTGGTCAGTACCATATCTTCCACTGCCCCGCGGGTCACACCGATGCTTTTGCCGCTCAGCGCGGCCGCGTCCTTCAGTTCCGCCCCTTTCGGGCCAAACACGCCGAGGAAGAACGGCGCGTAGGCGCGGCTGAAGTCGATCACCTTCTCGCGCTCGGCGTTCTTGCCGAGGCTGGAGATCACCAGGTCCACCTTATCGGTCTGCAGATACGGCACGCGGTTGGCGCTGGTCACCGGGACCAGCTGCAGCTTGAGCTTCATCGATTTCGCCAGATAGCGCGCCATATCGATGTCATACCCCTGCGGCTGCAGGTCGGTGCCCACCGAGCCGAACGGCGGAAAATCCTGAGGCACGGCAATACGAATGACGCCGCGTTTTTCAATATCCTGGAGCTGGTCAGCCTGCGCGGCAGAAACAGACGAAAGGAGACAAGCGGCCCCGGCCAGTGCGATCAACAGTTTCTTCATGATGTTTACCCGTTACGTTAGCATGAAACAAAAGATTCTTTGAATCTGTTTTTGCAACTAATGTGCCAGATACAGACGAGGCGAGAGTTGGCGAGGAATTAAAACAAAAAGTGAGAAAGGACAAGCGTTAACGGGAAAGTGTTCAGCGAGCGGCGGCGCCATCACGTGGTTTTTCTTGCACCATAATAATGCAAAGCACCACGCTGGCGCCCCATTAGCGTTGTTCCAGCTCGTCCAGTTGCTGATAAAGCGTGGCGATATCGTGGATGCGCGGACGACCGCTGTCGAGCGTTTCATGGAGAAAGGCATTGGCCAGCAGATTAATCAGGCTGTTGACCGAGGCATAGCTGTCGTAGGCGGAGACGCTGTCCAGCGGCGCGCAGAGCTGCCAGCGGGAGAGCGGAAACAGGCTGTGGGCCTGCGGCTCGCACATTAACAGGACCGGCACCCCGTCGCGCTGCAGCTGCTGCAGCAGCGGGCGTACTATTCGCGGCCGGCGGCGAAACGCCATCATTACCACCAGATCATCGGCGGTCAGATCGACCAGCTCTTCGCTGAGACTCTGACCCGGCTGGGGCAGCACCAGCACCTGGCCGCGGGCCTGCAGCAGCTGCTGGCGCAAGTGCAGCGCCGCCGGATAGGCGTTACGCATCCCCACCACCACAATGCGGCGCGCGCCCACCATCGCCGTCAGCGCCTCGGCGAACTGGCGGGCGTCGAGGGCGTTGACCCACTGGGTGAGATTCGCCATCTCCTGCTTATAATGGCGCGCCAGCAGCGTGTTACCCTGCACCGCGTCGCGCTGGTCGGTGAGCGGCATCCCGCTCTGGCGCAGGGTGCGCAGTTCATCGCGCATATCCTTATATTTGTCGTAACCGAGGCGCTTGAACAGCCGGCTGACGGTGGCTTTCGACACGCCGCTCAGCTGCGCCAGCTCGGCGCTGTTGTAGCTTATCAGGTCATCAAAGTGGTCAAAGATGAAATCCGCCACCCGCTGCTCCTGCGGCGACAGCGAGGCGTATTGCCCTTTCAGTCGTTCATCGAGTTGTTGCATAGCGCCCCTGTAACTTTCGTTTCATCATCCATCCCTCATCATACTGTATCTGCTATGCCTTACACATAGCGTGCCAGTGGGAAAATTCTGGTCATTGTTTTTATCAATGAAACGAAACGTTCAGAGATGGAACAGCTTTTGCAGTGTTCTGCGGGTGATTCGTTCAGAAAGGATAATTTATGCACAGTAGCAACGTTTCGACCCACGGCATGGCGGTGGCCCCCCATCACCTCGCCAGTCAGAGCGCGCTGGCGATCCTGCGCGAGGGCGGCAGCGCCATTGAAGCGATGGTGGCTGCCGCGGCGGCCATCGCCGTCGTCTATCCCCATATGAATGGCCTCGGCGGCGATGGCTTCTGGCTGATCGTACCGCCTGAGGGAGACCCCATCGCCATTGACGCCAGCGGGGCGGCCGGATCGCTGGCGACCCTCGAGGCCTACGCCGGACAGCAGCATATTCCCCACCGGGGACCGCAGGCCGCGCTGACCGTCGCCGGCACCGTCAGCGGCTGGGACGAGGCGCTGCGTATTTCACGGGACTTAACCGGCCGCGCGCTGCCGGTGGCCCGCCTGCTGGCCGATGCGATCGGCTATGCCGAAGACGGTATTCCGGTCACCGCCTCGCAAGCCCACGCCACCGCCAGCAAACTGGAAGAGTTGCGCCATCAGCCGGGCTTCAGCGAAACCTGGCTGGTATCGGGCGAGGCCCCGCGGCCCGGCAGCCGCTTTCGCCAGCCCGCCCTCGCCGGTACCCTGCGCATGCTGGCCAGCGACGGTCTCGACAGTTTCTATCGCGGGCCGCTGGCCGAGCGTCTCGCGCAGGGTATGGCCGCGCTGGGGATGCCGATCACCCTCGGCGACCTGCAGGCCCACCGCGCCCGGCGTCCGGCGCCGCTGACGCTCCAGCACCAGCAGGGCACGCTGTGGAATCTTGCGCCGCCGACGCAGGGACTGGTGTCGCTGGCGATCCTTGGCATCACCGACCGCCTGAACATGGCCGATGCCGACGACGCGCAAACAGTGCACCGTATTGTCGAAGCCACCAAGCGGGCATTTGCCCTGCGCGATGCGCATATCACCGATCCACGCCATCTGGATGTGGATGTACAGCAGTTGCTCACCCCGGAAGCCCTGCAGCCGCTGGCCGACAGCATCGACGACGCCAGCGCTTCCCCCTGGGGCCGCGGCAAAGGCCCGGGCGATACCGTCTGGATGGGCGTCGTGGATAACAGCGGACTGGCAGTGTCATTTATTCAGAGTATCTATCACGAGTTCGGCAGCGGCGTGGTGCTCCCGGACACCGGGATCGTCTGGCAAAACCGCGGGGCGGCCTTCAGCCTCGATCCGCAGCATCTCCTGGCGCTGGCCCCTGGCAAACAGCCATTCCATACCCTCAACCCTGCCGCCGCCCGCCTGAACGATGGCCGGGTGATGGTCTATGGCTCGATGGGCGGCGACGGTCAGCCGCAAACTCAGGCGGCGCTGTTTACCCGCTATATCCTGCAGGGGGTGCCGCTGCAGGAGAGCATCTCCCGTCCGCGCTGGCTGCTGGGCCGCACCTGGGGCCAGTCCTCCGATTCACTGAAACTGGAGGGACGCTTTGCCCCCGCCTGTATCGCGCGCCTGCGCGAGCTGGGGCACGAAGTGGAAGTGCTGGCCGACTTCAGCGAAGCGATGGGTCACGCCGGCGCCATTGTCCGCCATCCCAACGGCCTGCTTGAAGGGGCGACCGATCCACGCAGCAACGGCGCCGCCGCCGGATACTAAGGAGCAGACTATGACCACACAGCCAGACTGGAGCGAGTATCTGACGCAGATGACTCACCTGTTGGATATGGAGCTGGATGCGCCGCGTCGTGAAGAGCTGGAGCGCCAGTTTGCCCGCATCGCCGCCATGGCGCAGCCGCTGATGGACTATCCCCTCGGGCCGCGCGAGGAGATTGCGGGGGTGTATAAAGCATGACTCTTCATCACTTCACTATCGCCGAGATCCAGCGTGCGCTGCACGAGGGCGAACTCAGCGCCCGGGAGATCGCCCGCCAGACGCTGGACGACATCGCCCGCGTGAATCCGCAGATCAACGCCTGGACCGAGGTCACCGCCCAGCGCATGCTGGCGGAGGCCGACAGCATTGACGCCCTGCGCCGGGAAAAGCGCCCCCTGCCGCCGCTGGCAGGGATTCCTTACGCAGTGAAAAATCTGTTTGATGTCGCCGGGCATACCACCCTCGCCGGGGCGGAACTGCTGAGCGACCGGCCGCCGGCGACCAGCGACAGCTGGGCGGTGCGCCAGCTGCACAGCGCCGGCGCCCTGCTCAGCGGGATGCTCAATATGGACGCCTACGCCTACGGCTTTACCACTGAAAACAGCCACTATGGCGCGACGCGCAATCCGCACGATCTGTCGCGGATCGCCGGCGGATCGTCCGGCGGTTCGGCCGCGGCGGTGGCGGCCGGGCTGGTCCATTTCAGCCTCGGCAGCGACACCAACGGCTCGATCCGCGTCCCCGCGTCGCTGTGCGGGATCTTTGGCCTGAAACCCACTTTCGGTCGCCTTTCGCGCTCTGGCAGCCATCCGTTTGTCGCCAGTCTGGATCATATTGGTCCTTTTGCCCGCCGGGTGGCCGACCTCGCCGCGGTGTATGACGCCCTGCAGGGGCGCGACCCGGCCGATGACTTTCAGGCTGATAAAGCCAGCGAGCGCACCGGTAATCTGCTGGAGCGCGGACTGGAGGGGCTGCGCTGCGCGCGGCTGGGCGGCTATTTCACCACCTGGTGCGATGACGACGCCCGGGCGGCCGTGGATCGGGTCGCCCACGCGCTGGGCGCCGACAGCGAGCTGCAGTTCGCGGATGCCGCGCTGGCCCGCTCGGCGGCCTTTATCATCAGCGCCAGCGAAGGCGGCAATCAGTACCTGACGGATCTTCGCCACTCGCCAGAGCGTTTTGAACCTCACTCCCGCGAGCGGCTGCTTGCCGGAGCGATGATCCCCTCCGCATGGTATCTGCAGGCTCAGCGTTTTCGCCGTCATGCTCGCCAGGCAATGAAATCCCTGTTCAGCCAGGCCGACGTGCTGATCGCCCCCGCCACCCCATGCAGCGCCACGCCGATAGGCGCGGAGGAGATGGTAATTAACGGCCAGCCGCTGCCGGTGCGCGCCAGCATGGGAATGCTAACGCAGCCGATCTCCTTCCTCGGTCTGCCTGTAGTGACCGTGCCCCTGCGTACCGCCAGCGGTAAGCCGATTGGCCTGCAGCTGATTGCCGCGCCGTTTAACGAACAAGCCTGTCTTCGCGCCGCGCGGGCGCTGGAAGCGATGGGCATTACCGATGCCCGAGTGGCGGAGAGTGCAGCATGATCAATCTGGATAATGTAGACCGCCCGGCGATCCTCGCCGAGGTGACGGCGGCGTTTTATCAGTATGAAGAGGCGCTGGTCAGCAATAACATCGAGGCGCTGGATGCGCTGTTCTGGCACGACCCGCGCACCGTACGGCTGGGAGCCGGCGAAAATCTGTATGGCATCGAGGCGATCCGCGCCTTTCGCGCCGCCCGCCCCGCCGCCGGTCTGGCCCGCGATCTGCGCCATACCACCATTACCACCTTTGGCGCGGATATGGCGGTGTGCAGCACCGAGTTCACCCGCGAAGGCAGCGCCCGCCTGGGCCGCCAGCAGCAGACCTGGGTACGCTTCCCCTACGGCTGGCGCATTGTCGCCGCCCAGGTCAGTCTGATGGACTGAGTGGCGTATACGGGAGCGGACCGGAGAATAAGGTATCCACCGGCCCGCTTCCGGTCCGGTAACTCGCTATTTGGAGTCGAAGATCATGGTGTTCATCAGAGCGGCTGAATCAAAAGATATCCCCTCGCTGAAAACGCTATTTCTGCAGCTGAGCTATCAGACGGAGACGGCGATCATAGAACAACGCATCACTGCCCCGCAGAGTATGATGAGTGCGCTGGTGGCGGAAACAGAAAACGCCGTGTGTGGCGTAATCGTTATCAATTTTATTTTACCGGTACATGAGAACCGTTTATGGGCATTAATTTCCGCGCTGGTCATCGAAGAATCGTCACGTGGATCAGGGATAGGCCAGCAACTTCTCCATGCCGCAGAGCGCCTCGCCCGCGATAAACAATGCGCTCAGATCGAACTTTCAAGCAGTGAAAAAAGAATCAGAGCGCATCAATTTTATGAAAATAACGGCTACAAGGAGGTCCGCAAACGCTTCGTTAAACATTTGTCTTAACCGCCTGCGCGCGAGGGCTTTCCCCGGATGACCGTAACTATATTTTGCCCAGCAGGATATTTAACATGCGGCGCAGGGGTTCCGCCGCACCCCACAGTAGCTGATCGCCAACCGTTAACACCGAGTAGACGGGTTCATTATTTAACGACATTTTCTTGTAGCGACCAATACCTACCTGCAGCGAACCACTAATAGCAGCCGGGGTCAATTGACTGACACTCTCTTGCTTATTATTGCGGACATAGTTTACCCATGGATGGGAATGGGTGACTAACTCAGCGAATTCCGCTTCGCTGACCTCACGTTTAAGTTTAAGGGTAATGGCAGCGCTGTGGCAGCGGATCACGCCGACCCGAATGCATAAGCCATTGACCGGAATGGTGCCGGGCGCAAGGCCAAGAATTTTATTGGTTTCCGCCTCGCCCTTCCATTCTTCGCGGCTATTTCCATCGCCTAAATCGCTGTCGATCCAGGGAATGATGCTGCCCATCAACGGGACGCCAAAATTCTCCACCGGCATGCCGGCGCTATTAATCAACTCACTCACTTTATTGACTAAAGGCAGCACGGAACCTGATGCCGTCAGTTCATCTGCAGATAAATGCTGACTGATATAAGCGCTTTGCGCGATTAATTCCCGCACCTGTTTGGCGCCCGCTCCGGAGGCAGACTGATAGGTCATCACGCTCATCCATTCGATCAGGTCAGCCTTGATCAGCCCGGCCAGCCCCATCAGGCTCAGCGTAATGGAGCAGTTGCCGCCAACAAACAGTTTCACTCCTGCTTTCACGGCACGATCGATATTATCGCGGTTGACCGGGTCGAGAATAATGCAGGCTTTTTCATCCATCCGCAGCGCCGAAGCGGCGTCAATCCAGTAACCTTGCCAGCCATGGTTAATTAACGCTGGATAGATGGCTTTGGTATAATCCCCGCCCTGACAGGTGATGATGATATCCATTTCGGCGAGGGCGCTAAGGGAATTCGCATCTTTAAGGATGTCGCTTTTACCATTAATAACCGGGCCCACACCGCCCGCACTTGAGGTACTAAAAAAATGCGCTGAAATATCGTCGAAATCATTTTCTTCGATCATTCTTTGCAGTAATACAGAGCCTACCATTCCCCGCCAGCCAACAATACCCACCTGCTTCATTTATTTAACCTTTATAAGTTATGAGAATGTTAATTTGCATTTCGCCATACTTTATATCGCATCCCCCCATAAAGGTCATTACCCACCACATCGATTTCTATCATTATTAAAATGTTTCATCCGCCATCAGTGATATTTATCTCTTATTACGATAAAGCAGGAATAAAGCGGCGGCGGCGACTGTCCAGTTTTCGGCATTCAGAGGAAGAAACGGCGTAGTGAAACGGGAGCGGCTTCCTCTCTGGGTACCATGAAGAGTAACTTGCATTTTGATAGTTACTATGTCAATTTGCTGGCAAAAGCCACCTGGTTACTGGACAGCCCATGAAAAATGAACCGCTTTGCCACGCTCCCTGTCCCATCGCCCGCAGCCTTGGCCGCATCGGTGACAGCTGGAGCATCATGATCCTGCGCGATGCCTTCGCGGGCTTTACCCGCTTTGACGAGTTCCAGAAAAGCAGCAACGTCGCGCCCAATATTCTGTCGCGCCGCCTGAAGGCGCTGGTCGACGACGGGCTGCTGGAGAAGGTGTGCTACAGCAGCACCCCGCCGCGCTACGAATACCACCTTACGCAACGCGGCCGCGATTTTCGCATGGTGCTGTTGGCGCTGGCGGAATGGGGTAACCGCCACTTCGCCCCCGAAGGCCGTCAGATGCAGCTGGTGGAAACCGCCACCCAGCGACGGGTGGAGCCAGTCATGGTGGATAAAGCGACCGGGGAAGAGATTATTCCGGGTAAGTACGCCATGGTGCCGGGCCCCGCCGCCTCGCCGCTGATGAAATATCGTCATGAATATCTGCTGCGCAAACGCGAAGGCGATAGCGGGCAAAAATTCCAGCCTGAACCTTACAGAGATGCCAGCAATGAATCCGACCAGTAAGAAAAATATTCTTGTCCTGGCGGCCCTGGGCGCTGCCGCCCTGGCGGCAGCGAGCTACGGCGTTTACTGGTGGCATACCGGGCGCTTTATGCAGACCACCGATGATGCCTATGTCGGCGGCGACATTAGCGCCATCTCCAGCAAAGTCTCCGGCTATATCCAGCAGCTGGCGGTGCAGGACAATATGGCGGTCAAAAAAGGTGACCTGTTGATCCGCATTGACGACCGCGATTATCGCGCCGCCCTCGCAAAAGCCGCCGGAGAAGTGGCGGCGCAGCAGGCCGCGCTGGCCGATATCCTGGCCACCCGCCAGCTACAGCAGGCAACGATTGCCGGCTCTGCGGCCTCGTTACTGGCCGCCACGGCGGCAACCGAAAAACTGGCTAACGACAACCGACGCTATAACGCCCTGGCCGCGTCGAGCGCGATTTCCGCACAGATCCGCGATAACGCCTCCGCCGATTATCGCCGGGCGCACGCCGAGCAGGAGAAGGCCAAAGCGGATAAAACCGTGGCCGAACGTCAGCTGGCGGTGCTGGATGCTCGCCAGCAGCAAATCCTGGCTGCCCTGGCGCAGGCCCAGGCTAACCTCGAGATGGCCAGGCTGAACCTCAGCTATACCGACATTCGCGCGCCGTTCGATGGGGTGATTGGCAACCGCCGCGCGTGGTCCGGCTCGTTCGTCAGCAGCGGCACGCAGCTGCTCTCCCTGGTCCCCGCGCACGGCCTGTGGATTGACGCCAACTTCAAGGAAAACCAGCTGGCGCATATGCGTGCCGGCCAGCCGGTGACCATCGTCGCCGATGTGCTGCCGAACCGTACCTTTAAGGGCCATGTCGCCAGCCTGGCGCCGGCGACCGGCTCACGCTTCAGCATTCTGCCGGCGGAGAACGCGACCGGGAATTTCACTAAAATCGTGCAGCGGGTGCCGGTCCGCATTGCGCTGGAAGGTGACGGGGCAAAGCTTGACGTCCTGCGTCCGGGACTGTCGGTGATCGTCACCGTGAACGAAAAGAGCCCTCGATGAGCACCGTTCAGGCGCTGCCCGCCCCGCAGGGTCTGTCGATGCCGACGGCGAAGAAGATCTTCGCCTTCGCCAGCATGTGCGTGGGGATGTTTATTGCCCTTATCGACATCCAGATCGTCTCCGCCTCGCTGCGGGATATTGGCGGCGGCCTGTCGGCGGGCGACGATGAAACCGTCTGGGTACAAACCAGCTATCTGATCGCCGAGATCATTATTATTCCGCTTTCCGGCTGGCTGGCCCGGGTCATGTCGACCCGCTGGCTGTTTGCCGCTTCCGCGGCGGGCTTCACGCTGATGAGCCTGCTGTGCGGCTGGGCGTGGAACATCCAGAGTATGATCGCCTTCCGCGCCCTGCAGGGACTGGCGGGCGGGTCGATGATCCCCCTGGTGTTCACCACCGCTTTCGCCTTTTTCCAGGGCAAACAGCGGGTTATTGCCGCGGCGACGATCGGCGGCCTGGCCTCCCTCGCCCCTACGCTGGGTCCAACGGTGGGCGGCTGGATCACCGAAAACTACAACTGGCACTGGCTGTTCTTTATCAACGTGGTTCCGGGGATTTACATCGCGGTGGCAGTGCCGCTGCTGGTGAAAGTAGACAGCGCCGACCCCTCGCTGCTGCGCGGCGCCGACTATCTCAGTATTCTGCTGCTGGCCTTGTCCCTCGGCTGCCTGGAATATACCCTCGAAGAAGGTCCGCGCTGGGGCTGGTTTGATGACGCGACCCTGACGACCACCGCCTGGGTCGCCCTGCTCTGCGGCGTGGCCTTTGTTATCCGCACCCTGCGCCATCCGCAGCCGGTGATGGATCTCCGTGCCCTGCAGGATCGAACCTTCAGCCTCGGCTGCTATTTCTCGTTTATGGCCGGCGTCGGCATCTTCGCCACCATCTATTTAACCCCGCTGTATCTGGGGAGCGTGCGCGGTTTCAGCGCGCTGGAGATCGGCCTGGCGGTATTTTCCACCGGCCTGTTCCAGGTCATGTCTATTCCGTTTTATTCGTGGCTCGCCAACCGCGTCGACCTGCGCTGGCTGCTGATGGCCGGGCTGATCGGCTTTGCGGTGTCGATGTACAGCTTTGTTCCGATCACCCACGACTGGGGGGCGGATCAGCTGCTGCTCCCGCAGGCCTTTCGTGGACTGGCGCAGCAGTTTGCCGTCGCGCCAACGGTGACCCTGACGCTGGGCAGCCTGCCGCCCGCGCGCCTGAAGCTGGCCTCCGGGCTGTTTAATCTGATGCGCAACCTCGGGGGCGCCATCGGCATCGCCCTGTGCGGCACGGTGCTTAACGACAGAACCAATTTGCACTACAGCCGCCTGGCGGACCATCTGAATAACGCCAACCTGGCGATGAGCGATTTTGTTCAGCGCAGCGCGGCAAACTTCACCGTCCAGGGGATCTCGCCGGATGCCGCGCAGACGGCGGCGCTGAAAAATCTTTCCGCGCTGGCGCTGCGGGAGGCGCGAACCCAGGCATTTTCCGATGCTTTCTACCTCATCATGATGGGTTTTTTGCTTGCCGCGCTGCTGGTTCCCTTGATGAAAAAGCCGCCGGCACACTGATACTACAGGAGAGTTAATTATGGGCGTTTCCGTTAAACGCATTGTCGTCACCGGGATGGGGATTGTCAGCCCGCTGGGCTGCGGCGTACAGCACGTCTGGCAGTCGCTGCTGGCAGGAAAGTCAGGGATCACCCGGCTCAGCGAGCAGCTGGTCGCGGATATTCCCTGCAAAGTGGCCGGCCAGGTGCCGTCCATTGACAGCGATCCGCTGCACGGCTTCGACCCGCTGGCGACCATCCCGGCGAAAGAGCGCAAAAAGATGGATCGCTTTATTGAGTTTGCGCTGGTCGCCGCCCGCGAAGCGCTGGCCCAGGCCGGTTGGTCGCCAGCATCCGAGGCCGAACAGGAACGCACAGCCACGGTGATCGCCACCGGGATCGGCGGGTTCAGCGAGATCGCCAATGCGGTACATACCACCGATGAACGCGGGCCGCGTCGCCTCTCGCCGTTCACCATCCCCTCTTTTCTGGCCAACCTGGCCGCCGGGCATGTGTCTATCGCCCACGGTTTCCGGGGGCCCATCGGCGCGCCGGTCACCGCCTGTGCGGCTGGCGCCCAGGCCATTGGCGATGCGGCGCGGATGATCCGCAGCGGCGAGGCGGATATCGCCCTCTGCGGCGGCGCGGAAGCGGCGATTCATCGCGTTAGCCTTGCCGGGTTTGCCGCAGCAAGGGCGCTGTCCAGCGCCTCCAGCGACCAGCCGGAAGCCGCTTCCCGCCCCTTTGACCGTGACCGCGATGGTTTTGTGATGGGAGAAGGCGCGGGGCTTATCGTGATCGAATCTCTGGAGCACGCGCTGGCGCGCGGCGCCACGCCGCTGGCCGAGCTGGTGGGCTACGGCACCAGCGCAGATGCTTATCACCTGACAGCGGGCCCGGAAGACGGGAACGGCGCACGTCGGGCCATGGAAACCGCCCTTCGCCAGGCCGGGGTGACCGTCGACGAGATTGACCATATCAACGCCCACGCCACCTCAACGCAGGTCGGTGACAAGGGTGAGCTGGCGGCGATTAAAACGCTGTTTGGCGCCCATCCGGTCGCCATTACCTCGACGAAATCCGCCACCGGCCATCTGTTAGGCGCGGCCGGCGGGATCGAGGCCATCTTCACCATTCAGGCCCTGCGCGATCAGGTGGTGCCGCCGACGCTGAACCTGCATCACCCCGATGAAGAGGCGGCAGGTCTCAATCTGGTGGCGCTGCAGGCCCGCCCGCAGAAAATGCGTTATGCGCTGTCGAACGGTTTTGGCTTTGGCGGCGTTAACGCCAGCCTGCTGCTGAAACGCTGGGAATAATCGTCAACTCCCCCCGCCGGCACTGGCCGGCGGGGAATTTCCACCCAGACACCCTACTGAGTCACTGATCTCCCTCTTCTGCCACAGCAGACGACGAAGCGCCGCCACGGCGTGGCAGTGACCTTTATCAAGATCTTCGCTATCGGTCATCTTTGCCAGAAAGGTCAGCAACATCATGATGAATTCTTCACGCAATTATGAGGTGGCGCTCATTTTATACGCATGGCGAGTCATATCCTGTGACTAATTCTCAGGAGGTAAAACCATGAAAAAGCTTCTGATATGTTGTTTGTTTGGCAACACCGCCAATTCTCTCGCCAAAAAGATACAGTTACTGGCGGAAAAAAAGGGCCATCCTCTCATTGTCAGCGCAGTGGGCCTGGAAAATTTTGCCAGCGTGGCGCCCGCTTTCGACGGATTTCTCGTTGCGCCGCATATTCAGTATAAGGTCGCGGAGATAAGAGGGATCGTTGGCGACGCTCGTTCTATTGCGGTGATTGAAAGTCTGCCCTATGCCTCACTCGACGCGGAAAAAGTTTTCGCGTTTGTGATGGCGCAGATGCCTGAACTGGCAATCTGACGCCAAAGGCCGCCTCTCTTGTGCGGCCTTCTCTACTCATGTCGCCTTCTACCTGCCCTGTTGAGACGCTTCAGCCCGTAATGCCGCCTGTACAGCAGGACGGGCATTTATTATTTCCATATACGACGATAGCGCTGGCCAGCGATCCAGTGGGATCGCGAAGAATTTGCACCATCCCAGCACCGTGAAGAGGTAGGCATCCGCCACGCTAAAGGATGACCCCGTCAGATAGGTTTTTTCGCTGAGCGTCGTCTGCAGAAAATCGAAGCGTCGGAATAGCTTGTCTCGAAAAATCGTTTTGACATCTTCCGCCAGCGCGGAGTTAAACAGCGGCGCCGAACCCGCGTGTATTTCACTGGTGATAAAGTTAAGCCATTCCTGCAGGCGCACCCTTTCCCAACTGCCCGCGCGTGGCGCCAGGCCGTATTCGGGTTTACGATCGGCGAGGTACTGCACCATCGCCGGCCCTTCGGTGAGGATCTGCCCATCATCCAGCTCAAGCGCAGCAACATACCCTTTCGGGTTAATGGTGAGGAAGTCGCGACCATCAGCGGTGATCTTGCTTCTGTTGTTGACTCTCACCAGTTCAAATTCAAGGTTCAGCTCGCGCAGCACGATGTGCGGTGATAATGAACAGGTATCTGGCGCGTAATAAAGTTTCATCTCGTCTCCGTTAATGTGTAAAGCCGTCGGACAACGTCCTGCACGATCCTCAGCACACTGTATTTAACGCCGATCGCACTGTAAAATTAATGATATAGAAAAGAACTATTAGCTGAGCTACTGATAATCATGATGAATCTTTTACACTGGCGCCTGCTGGTAGCCGTGGCGGATGCCGGCAATATCTCACGTGCTGCCGAGGAGATAGGCATGACCCAGTCCGGCGCCAGCCAGGCCATTGCCCAGCTGGAGGCTTCTCTGGGCTTTCCGGTATTTACCCGTGAGCGACGATACATCGGGATTACCGCCCTGGGTGAGCAGGTGGTGGAACATGCCAGAAACATGCTTTCGCAGCTGAACGTTATCCGCGAACTGGCTGATCGGGGCCGGAACGTCACCCGCGGGCGCATTCGGCTGGCCAGTTTTCCCTCCGTGACGTCTACCTTGTTGCCCGGCCTGCTGCGCGACGTTAAGCGCCTGCATCCGGGTATTGACGTTGTTGTGCTGGAAGGCTCTGACGAAGAAGTCGAAGCGTGGCTTGCCGCAGACACCGTTGAACTTGGGGTGGTCATGAATCCCGTTCCCGGACGTGCAGAGGTGGTACTAGGACAGGATGCATGGGTCGCGGTCCTGCCCGCCAGCCATCGGTTGGCACAGCATGCGAAAGCTGATGGCATAACGCTAAAGGTGCTGGCGGACCAGCCCTTTGTTCTGGCGACGGGCGGCTGTGTCGTGAATGGCAAAAGCCTGATGGAAAAGGCCGGGTTGCAACTCTCTGATATCCGCGTGACGGTTCGCGACTGGATAAGCGCCTGTAAACTGGTCGGTGAAGAGATGGGCGTCGCGCTGGTACCGGAATCCGCCCTGCCGGAGACCTTGCGCAACCTGTGCGTGGTGCCAGTGACGCCGGCTATTCATCGTGAATTTGGGCTGGTTTGTTCGCCATCCGGAACGTCTTCTGATGCCACACAGGCGCTGCTTAATGCGCTACGTAAACGAAGATGAGCGCTCCAGAGTGAATCATCTTATCGCCATGTTAAACGGCTATTTCTGACAAAGCGTGGCCCCTCTGAAGCGCCGTGAGGTCCGCTTTGAGCGAAGAGCGGCCGTCCCATCCAGCGTAAGAACGTAAAAAAACCGCCGTGAGGCGGTTTAGCTTTCTCGTTAGGAGGTTGCGCTTGCGAGTCGCGCTGCAAATCCAATGAAGAACATACCTACCAGCGCGTTTCCAATGGTTGATAATCTACGGTTGCCTTTCAAACGGCTTAGCAGATAAGAGCCGCAGAAAACGAGGAAACCGAAATAAACGAGAGTAATCGCGAACATTACTGCTGCAAGGATGATAAACGCCATCCAGGAATGTTCAGCCTGAACATTGATGAACTGGGCGAAGAAAGAGATATAGAACAGCAGCGTCTTTGGATTCAGTAGAGTAACAAGCATTCCACGCCCGATGATCCCCTTAGCATCAGCTGAAGATTTCTTTTCCTGACTCGTTTCGACAGTTGGCTTAAAGATAGCGCGTATCGTCTGGACACCGAGATAGAAAAGATAGGCAGCACCTGCGTATTTAATGGCGTTAAACAAGGCTGGAATTGAGCTTATGACTGCGGCAAGCCCACACCATGCCAGCAGAACCAGAAGTACGTCACTCATGAGAATGGAAAATATTGCAGCAAAGCCTCGTTTGATCCCGCTCGTAATGCTTGTTTTAATCACGAACATGGTCTCAGGGCCAGGAGCAAGAACTATCAGTGTCGCACCAAGCAGATACGTCCCGAAATTCACGATACCAAAATCAGCAAACATTTTTACTCCAGTTCTCTCGTTTTCATCGAGGCTATTATAACGTAACCAGCGTTAATGAAAACACATCATGGCTGCTTTCTATCTATTCAGCCAATGTCCGCTCCTGGCACGAATCGGACGCTATGAAAAATCATCAAGCTCGATTAAGAAGAGAAGAAGACATTGTTTTTAGGTAAGATGAACGGCTCAACTCATTAGCATGTATATTTAATATCTCAAAGCAACTTTCTTAGGGCGTGTTACCTTTTTCTTTATCATATTGCTCTCTCCTTTACGCTCATTAATAACATAATGCACTTCGCAAAAAATTCTATACTGCGAAAAGAAATGTGAAAGTGCTATATGTAATTCACCTGCCCATGGAAGACGCTCAACTTCCTTATCAAAAAAATGATGTATAAAGCCAGTACTTTCTCTAAGATGAAAAACATTATTTCTAAATATCCTGAGTGAGTTCGAATGTTCTTTCATCAACTTTCCGATGTCATCTGAAATTGGTAATAATTCTTTAAATTCTCTAGGGCGTTCATTATCGAGTAAGAGTCGCATGTTTAAGCTTTTAAATCCTTCGTAGACCACACTTAAAAAACCTAACCATGTAGAAAGATAAATTCCCATATCAAATTTTTCTCTCTCACTCAAATGGCCATTCTTTGTCATTTTTTTGTTGAGCTTATTGTAATTTTTAAACATAAGATCAGCCGTTTCGAAATAATGAATTTGTAATGTTAATACGCGGTCGTGATTGCGACATGGGAGCCTGTCCTCAGGGAAGCGGCAATCTGTATCTATAGCGTAAGTATGTGGGACATTAGCAAAATAATAAAGATCATGATCTGGAAAAATCAGTTCTCCATCATCTAGGGCCTTTTTTAAATGATCAGAGACATCATCAAAATTTCTGAATCCGTAATCCATTAGATTTTCCCCTGCAAAGTTGGTCAACCACCAAGAATTAAACCCTCCTACCTCACCTCGCCCCCCAAAATCAAAATCTACGCTCCCGGAGTTTAGATCTACCCTGCATCCAGCCCCATGTTTATAATATTTGACACCACCATCCAGCTCACCAACATTGGGTATATCAGATTCAATCCACTCATAGCAACTTGATGGCATTTTAATTCCAGACCGATGCATTAGCTTTAAAGCCACCTGGACATTATCTTGAAAGTCAACAATCAAGCGATAAAGATTATTATTCATACCACAAGCTCACTTCAAATTATTGAGAAATGGATGCAATACTTCACTCTGAACCAAAAACGCTATTAAGGATAATATCCCTTTTCCCGATAAATTAACACTGGCTATGCTCTTGATATCCGCTTCTGGCACAGAGCGGACAAGCTAACTGAGCCAAAGTTCAGTCATGAGCGAGGTGCGGAAATTTGAGTGTTGCCCGCCCCGGACATCTGAACTTAGCTTTGGCATTACAGTGTAACATCTGAACTGGCTGGGCTTATGTGTTAGCGTTCTCCTGCTGCCGGGGAGTTTTCGCCGTTGCGGCTTTTGACTTACTGCTGGAGTAAATGAAGAACAGCGCGATACCCAGGCAGATAATGGCGCCGATTCGGCTCATCGAGAATGGAATCGACGCATTGCCCAGCCAGCCGAAGTTATCGATCAGCATGCTCATGGTTAACTGGCCAAAAATGACAGCGACCGTAGCAACTGCCGCGCCAATACGCTGGACGGCCAGTACCATAATGACGATATACGGTACGCCAAACATTGCGCCCAGCAGCTGCCATTTAGGCACGTCCATCAACGTCAGGGAGTGTTTGGGTTCGAAGAAGAAGATCAGCAGCCCCGTCACCAGGGCGCCGACAGAAAATGTCAGGAACGCGCTTTTAAATACGCCGACCTTGCTGCCCAGCTGGCCATTGATAGCCGCCTGGATACTCAGCATGGCGCCACCGGCAACGGCGAGCAGAATCATGATAATAGTCATAATGTTACTTTACCCCTGTGCAACCATAACCAGCGCTGCAATGATGAAAATCAGCGCAATGATACGCTTACTGTCAATTTTCCGGCGCGACGTACCGAGCAGACCGAAGTGATCAATAATCAGGCTCTTGAACACCTGGCCTGCCAGGATGCCGATCATAGTCATGGCGATGCCAATTGCCGGCGTTACCACGGTCAGGATGATGACGTAAATCGGCCCAAGCACGCCGCCAAGTAGCTGCCACGCTGGTTGCGCAAAGAATGACGGGCTGTTACGCGGGCTGAAAAAAAGCATCAGCAGGAAGGTCAGCGCCGCGCCCACGCCAAATATGCTGAAGGTAGCCCAGAGGTCACCGACCTCCCCACCCAGTGGTCCGAGCAATCCTGCCTCTATGGACAGTCCCATGCCTCCGGCAATGACGATAAAAATCAATATTAGTTGCATAGCAATCTGTCTCCCAAAGTCCAGGCGGAGAAGATTACGACTTAACATGGATGAGAAAAATGCCATAATGAGATAAACACCTGTGCAGGATATGCATTAATGAATGGCCTTGGGAACATCAGTATTCGCGCCCTGCTGATTTTTATAGACGTTTATGAAACGCAGAATTTCTCTGTGGTGGCCCGGCGGGAAGGGATATCGGCCTCTCAGGTATCACGCGTCATCCATCAGATGGAGGATGTGCTCGGGCAGCAGCTTTTTTACCGCAATACCCGGGCTATAATCCCGACGGAAAGCGGCCATCTTTTTATCCGCTATGCGCGAGCGATGACTGGCAGCATGGAAGAGGCGCGGCGGGAACTCAATGAGAGAACGCTTGAACCTTCCGGAATGGTCCGCATAAACGCACCGGTGTTCTTTGGACAGCGCCATGTCGCACCCGCGTTACCCGGCCTGACGGAGCGATATCCGAAGCTTAGTATTGAGCTTACGCTGACGGATGATTACATCGATCCGCACCGGGAGCCGGCTGACGTGATTTTCCGGATTGGCGTGCTGACGGATTCCGCCTTTCATGCGCGCGTGTTTGGCCAGCAGTTCTATCATCTTGCCGCGTCACCGGATTATATCCGCCGGCACGGCATGCTGGGATCACCCGAAGAGCTCGCGCGGCATAAATGCCTGGTCTATCGCGGTTCATCAGGACCAAACCAATGGCTGCTGCGCAGGCGCGGAGAGGAATGGGTGCACTATCCCGTCTCGCCCCTGATGTCATCGAATAATGCGGAAACCCTGCTGATTGCCGCACTCGGGGGGATGGGGATTGTGCTGTTTCCTGACTGGCTGATTGGAGACCGGCTGAAGAGCGGCGAGCTGGTCGGACTGCTGCCGGAACTGGATACATCCATAAAAACGGAGCCACAGCACATCGCGGCAATCTATCCGAATGCCCGCCACCCTCCGCTGAACGTGCGGGCGATTATCGATTACTACCTGGACGCGTTCGGTTCACCGCTTTACTGGCAGTCTGAATAAGACAGGCGACTTTATGGCTCGTCTCGAAGTTAACTTCCGTTTCTGGCGCAGAGCACACGCGTTAAATGCGCTTAAGGTCTGTTTTGAGCGAAGAACGGACCACACTATCTAAAGAAAGATATCGCTGATAATGTTGGGACCGCTCATGTTAAAAAAGGTATGCCATTTCTTTTCATTGACGATAACGAAGGGATTTTCATGGTTGAGGTTGAGGAAATAAAAAAGAAGTATCCCGGCGCAGACGCCTGGCAAATGGGTGACAGTCCGGAGCTGGCTAACGAGCTTGCGGAACTGATCAAAAAAGGGATCAAAACGGCCTCTTGCGGATCTTTTGCCTCTTACCAGCAGGAAGAATCTGCCCCGAGAATTGGGAGTTATCACATTATTCTTGATGGCCAGAATGTTCCAGTTTGCGTGATCAGACTGATTTCGATGCAGCTGGTTCGTTTTTGTGATGTCACAGAAGCGTTCGCCCGCAAAGAAGGTGAAGGCGATTTAAGCCTTGAATACTGGAAGAGAGAGCATCAGAGATTTTTCAGCTCTGAAGGTCATTTTTCTGAAGATATGGAGTTGATCGCAGAAGAATTTGAAGTGGTTGAAGTGCTGTGAGACAAGGTCAACGGGTTGACGTTTTATCACTGACCACTGATAACACTGTTCGCTTCTGGCGCGGAGCGGACAAGCTGTCGAGCTAAAGGTCCGCATTGAGCAAGGAGCGGAAGTGCCAGCTATAATTGGTAATAAAATGAGAGTAGAACTATTCTGATTTGTTTAAAAAAACATTTTTACGTCCAAGGGCAAAATATTTTTATGCTATCTTACATGCTATCTCAATATGCCAGGCTACCTGTGCCTGAAGTTACTCTACGTTCATGGTTAAAACAATGGTTGTCAGAGCAGGAATCGAGGTGTACAGACAGAAGTTTCTCGGCGCGATTTCCCTGGAGAGAAACTGGATTATGTCAGGAATATTTTTTACAACGAAAACTAAAAATTGATGGAAAGCAATTTCTTACTGGCCCCCGTTATCAGGGCGGAAATATTAACAAACCTTTTATTGATATTGTAGGTATGGATTCTGACCTAAATCATACTGCATTAGAACTCATTAGTAAGGAATGGTCACAACTCAGAGCTCAGTATGTCCGCATTCTTGTGCCAGGCCAGTCCTTCCCGCAGGGTATTCCCGACCAGTATATATATGCCACGTCTTTTTCTGAACCCCCTGAATTCAATGATAAATCTCTTACTTTGCAAGTGGCGACATACGAAGATTTTGACTGGTGTTGTCAGGCTCTGGGCGATGCCTATAAGCATACATGGCAGACAGTTCGCGAACTGTCTGCAAGCAATTTGGTAGCAGTTGATGACGAAGAGTTGTGTGACCATATTTCTGAGAGAGAAGTATATATTATCTATGAAAACGATGTTCGCGCCGGGTTGCTAATATGCCAGAAAGGAAACCTCGCTTTTCTGAGAGGATATCGTATTACTGACAAAGTAATACTTCCTGCTTTTCGCGGTCGATCATTGTCAGCCCGAGCGCAACGCCTACTGTACCGATTATTAACTCATTCCGATTCGGGACTATCTTTGTATATGGGCACAATTATTCCGGAGAATATCCCCTCGATGAAAACTGCAGAAAGAGCGGGACGAACTTGCATCCTAAGTTATCAATTTCTACCCATCTGCAGAACCCACGATTAACATCAACGCTAATTTATCTTCAGCCTACTTCCGCTTTTGGCTCACAGGGGACGTCCAAGGCCCGGGCGTACTCCCCTGGACGCATTAATGGGCAGGATGTGATTGTTGCGCAGGCTATCATATGGCCTGAGGTACAGCAGAATCAGGCTTCGTAGCAATGAGTCGGCTCACAGCGTCCGGAATCCACCCGGTGCCGTAAATCACCGTAAGGTCTGTCATAAGGTAATTTCATCACGCATCGCGACACCTTTTTTCTTCATGCAGGCCTTCTCTTTCACGGTTTGTCAGAACTGTGGACCGCAGTAATCTCCACTCCGTGCTTTAATCAATGAGAGTGTGTCGGGTGCAAATTAAACTACCTTTCTCAACAGCAAAGGCGGGATACCCCTACCCTCGCAGGGTTTCTGCGTCTGGTAATATGCCCATGACAGTCTCAAAGACCGCTTTGAGGGTTTCCCGGTTTAAGGCACAAAATCGCGTGGCGTTGACCCCAGAATGCAGCGAAAAGCAGCGGTAAATGCCGCCGGGCATGAGAAACCAAGCTGGTAAGCGACCTGTTTGATTGGAACGTCGTTCGCGAGAAGATCCAACGAAGCGCAAATTCTGGCTCTCTGCTTCCATGTTCTAAAACTAAAGCCTGTATCCTTCATAAACAAGCGGGAAAAGGTCCGTTCCGACATGGCCGACATAAAAGCCAGCTCGCTCAGCGATGCCTCCCAGCGCTGATTGACCAGTAGCGATCTGGCCGCGCTAAATAATCGCTCATCATTCGGCATGGGAAGCGCCATCGTTAAAGGTGGAGCCTCGCTGAGAATTTCCAGAAGCAACAAAGCTATCTTCCGTTGACTCGGTCTGGCGTAGTCCTCACTGAACAGCCCAGCGATAAGTTCTTTGACTAACGGCGTAGCCGTGATCACATGTACCTGCTGACTCTTCGTAAAGCTCGTACATTCTGCAATAAGGCTACTGCTGAAATAGATCGCCCTGAGATCGGTTTGTGAAAGCAGATGATAACTATGGATATGCAAAGGCGGTAGCCATAATGCCCGCTGAGGAGGGATCACCCAACGGTCACTCTCTGTTTGCACCAGCATAACCCCTCTGGTGGCGAAGAGTAGCTGCCCCTCAACATGATGATGGGGAGGATCTACCTCGCCGCGTTGATAGCTTATCGCAGTACTGGACCAGCCTGTGGCTTCATCATGTCTTGGCGCTTTATCTATACTACCTGGCATTTCAGATTTAGCCCCTGCCATTATCATATCGAAACTGGAACCACCCGGAGTAGAGCCTTAGGCAATGGGTGCGTGACTTATCATTCTGATCATCAAAGATATTACAGGAGCTTAACCTCATGCGTGTACACTTTATCGTACATGAAAGTTTTGAAGCCCCGGGCGCATATGAAACCTGGGCAATAAACCAGGGTCATGATGTAACTTACTCACGCGTCTATGCGGGCGATCGGCTACCTGATGACGCCGTAGGCATCGATTTTCTTATCGTTATGGGCGGTCCGCAAGATCCGAACACCACGCTTGAAGCATGCCCGCACTTTAATGCTAAAGCGGAACAGACGCTGATTGCTTCCGCGGTTAAAACCGGTAAGGCGGTGATCGGTATCTGCCTGGGTTCACAGCTAATCGGTGAAGCGCTGGGCGCGCCCTTCTCTCATAGCCCGGAAAAAGAGATTGGTAAATTCCCGATCACATTGACCGAAGACGGCAGGAAGGATGAGATGTTCTCTCACTTTGGGGAAACACTGGCAGTGGGTCACTGGCATAACGACATGCCAGGTTTGACGCCAGAGGCCAAAATTATTGCTTACAGCGAAGGCTGTCCGCGGCAGATCGTTGCCTATTCAGACCGCGTCTTTGGTTTCCAGTGCCACATGGAGCTCACATTGGACGTTGTAGAACGGTTGATCGCTCATTCTGAGAAAGACCTGAGCCGTGCAGCAGAATATCGTTTCGTTGACACGCCTGAAGCGCTCCGGGCGCACGATTACAGTGAAATGAATCAAGTACTTTTTGGCTTTTTGGATAGGCTGGAAGCACGTTACAAAGCAGCGCAAGCATAATGTCATGCTCGGTGAGCTTGCCATCGGGTCCGCTCCTAGCACAGAGCGGACAAGCTACCTGAGTTGAAGGTCCGCTATGAGCGAGGAGCGGACATTGCTAACAGCGTTCTAGGTGAACCCGCGAGGCACAGATTACGCAATGCCGGTTGGCCTACCATCAAACCGAAGGTCAGAATTTCGCTCATCACCTTAATCTCGATACAGTTTGGTGGTTATTGAGATACCATTGGGCATTGATGTGATGGACTAGCCTCTTTTCCAGTGCAAATCCATCAAAGCTCAATGAACCTATCTGTCTGAGCATACTGAACTTTTGATCTAGTCATTGACTAATAAAAGATCGAAGAATCGCTTCTTTATACTCAGCTGAGCCATCACCATTTTTTAAAAAATTGTCACTGTTACCCTCTAGGCTGAAATCTTTCGAGAACGAATCAATTCTTCACGTAAGTAATAAGCTCTAGCAGAGCCAGTTTCTACAATTCCTGTTAAGAGAAGCAGGCATATATCGTACATTTTTCTATTGAGAGTTCCGCGATTTTCTATCTGCAAAAATCTTCCAACAACCATTTCTATATAAAATGCTGTATTGACTTGCTTCCCGATAATATGTCGATTGGCACTATAATGCTCAGCTAAAATCAGAATGCCTTCTTCGAAGAATACGTTGTAGAAGTTATAAATCAATGAAGACAAGGCTTCAAACACATGGCTATTATGTGCAGATCGCCTAGCAAAATCGAGCAAATATTTAGCACCTCGCTTCATATCTTTCTCTTCATTCTCATGTCCTTGCCAAGGGCAATCCGCATACATCATTCCACGCAGGAGCTGATTTAGGTCATTCTGTAAACCGATATAACGATCATTAACATCATTCAAAGCTATCTTGTGTGCTTCTGGTGCTAACAGGCACCAAAGTGCCCATATAGCATCATAATCACCTTCTTTTTCTACAGCGACATGATAGGAGAGTGTTAAAGAATAAATGAAGCCGGGAGCTTTAGTACACCCTAACACCAATAGATCTTTAAAGGGCATGAAGTTATTTTTTCTTGAAGAAACAACATGTTCAGAGAGACAGTCTTGAATCTGCTTTTTAATTTCATGATTTATTTTTTCATCATCACTCGAACGATGGTTTTGATACTCCGTATCAAATACAAAACTCATTAACCTATTGACCAACTGAATTTGTATCTCATCCTTAGTACAGTAAGGAACCATTAGCATTGGTAAATGAATAAACCACGAACAGTGGCTTTCCAAAGATATATCGTTAACTGAAAGCTTAAACTTTCCCTCAATCAAGTCGTTACGAAAAGTTGTTAAAAGATCATTCCATTTTTCGAGTGCGGCTTGCAATTCAGCACCTTGTAAATGATAAAACCTACGTACCTCACTATCTTCCCTTCGTAATCTGGCATACTCAACTATTCCACCTATACAACGGGATGCTAATTCAGCGTCTCTAGACCAAAGAAACTCTCTTACTCCCTTAGCAGCACAAGCACTAACGTTCAGGTTCTCATGCGTTAATGCTGTAGCTAACGCAAACTTCAAATATTCTATTTGTTCTGAATCTAGATCTAAATCAAATAACTTAGGTAAGACAAATGCGCATGCTCCAGAGCCATAATAATCAGTCTTATCATGTGCAGCTGTCCCATTCATATTGTCTGCGTGCATGAATATTGATTCTAGGATGATTTCTAAGCACCACTTTTTATCTTCATAGCTCAATTCTAAAAGAACATCACGAACACAAACCGCTGCAACAGTTGTGATTGTGCCAACCGCCATATCAGCAAAGTTGTGTACTTCACCTTTTTGGAGGGCGCTGAGCAATCCCTTAGTAGCTATTAATGCATCCTGATATGAAGAGAAGTATTTTTCTTCTAGTAATTGCTCATCGAATAGTTTTTTACCCCATAAGTTTAAACTAGTTACGGTGTTATCCATTGCGTGCTTTTCATTAAATTCTTGTTGATCCAGCTTTAAATCTTCCGGAAGCTCTGATGAGCTTTGAAACAATACTCTGTCATTTTCTTTGTCTTCAACTACTTTCCAAGTCCTTGTATCGACTCTGTGCACCATATACCGAAGGCTTTTTTCATTACTTGCAGTAGCTTCATTTTTCAGTTCATCAACAATTTTTAAAATATCATCCCTTAACTCATTTACGAACTGAAGCCTTGTTAATAAGGTTTCTAATGACTCTTTTCTCCATGGTCGAAGTGCTGCTTCTCTTCTCTCTTCTAGGTATATTTTCGACAATGCATCCCTATTAAGACCAAAGAAATGCATCTCATTTCCACCCATTTCTTGTGTCATTCGAATCAAATCTAAATGGTATAAATCAGCAGTTTTAAGCAAAGGAAAGGCTGCTTTACCTACTTTATTAGGGAAGCCTGTGGCCACAGAAGATAAAACAGATGTAGGCATTACTGAATTACTAGAGCGAAGAACATAATCAAAAATCCAATCTATTTCATTATTCTTACCACAATTTTCAACGTACTCAACTAACCAGTTCTCCAATGCCATAAGAGCACTCTGTAATAAGTAGGGCAACGTAGACTTTCCTCTATATCCCTTCCAGAGGTGGGGAGATGCATACTGTTTAACTACTGTGCCATCATTCAAGGTTATATCGACTTGTTTAGCTACTGTTTCGAAGGCGTAAATAGTGTCTTCTTCATTGTCTTGAGTTTTAGAAAAATCCGATTCTGAGTATTTTTGTGCTGTCAAATTGCACAATCTAATAATGAAATCCAAGCCTAGCCTTGGCTTGAATTGAAGAAGATATTTGAAAGGGCCTTTGGCACCGCTTGCAGGGAAAAAATCTCGTTCTGTATCTAGCCCAAATGATTCCTCTACGTCTACTCGATATGACCCGTAGCCATAATCGTTCTCTTCGGATTCTTCCAACAGCCACTCATGCATTGAAAGTTTAACTACGAAGTCAGGATAAAACTTACACAACATAGGAACATTGAAGCCTATAAGTGCCAAACTACTCAGTTCATCAACATAACTTAATCGTCTAGGCTTTATCTTTGAGGTGAAAACGTCCTGTTTCATCAATTCATCAAAATCATCTTTAATAGCCGTTGAAACTTTTAATAAAGCATTTAATATTTTTTTTCTTTGCCCCTCACCACGATATGAATCTTTAACCTTTTCAAGGAGCCATAAACTTAAAAAACCAACCTTTTCAGACGCTTTTGGCAACTCATCATGTATATTAATGAGACCAGTCCATTCATCTATTAATTCAATAACTTGAGTGCGCACAGGACTACTCAAATTATCTCTTTCCTCATAAATAAAATGGAATAGTGCTTCCCAACCTTCTCCATATGGTTTCAGGAAAAGGGATTTGAGCAATCCCGATTTTTTATCTTTTATCAATAGTCCGTTGTGTAGAGAGATTGGTCTTTGACACGTTATTCTGAGAATAAAACAAAACCGTGTCAAAAGAGCACAATCATCTTTAAGAAGTTGGCGCTTGAGTGAATTAAGAAATATCCCGGGAGAGTCATGCTGCATGATTGCAGAAATTGCCTCGTCCTTCCAATAACTCTCTATCTCGTCCGAAGATAATAAACCTTCTACGAATTCATTAGTTGTATCATCAAATTTTAGCTTCCTATACAGCCATAACCTGAATGCCCTACTTATCGCAGGTTCATTTCCTATATTTAACAAAAAGCTTGCAACATTATGAGAATTATCAAAATGCTCTCTATCGATGAACTCCTCTAAAGCCCAATCTTCCAAAACATCATGCATAGGACTTACACAAGATGATTTTTGATCTCTGTAGATCAAATTGTCTTCTTCCAACTTTGCGATTACTTCCGGGTCAAAACCGCTTGCTCTGACACCAAAAAGCATCTTTTTAGCTCTCTCTATTGCTATTTTAATAAAGGTTGCTCTTCTTCTATCTGGCATCCCTGACTTTCTATCAGCTTCTTTTGCAACGACAGTCCGCCACACTGTATCCCTAAAGTCTTCTTCAGTATCTCCAATCCCAAATTGAGCGCCATTTTTTATAGCTCTTACAGCAATCTCAATAAAAAATGGTATTCTTAGTAGTTCTACTAATGAGTTATTAGATACTAAAGATTTTAGCTCTGGAATATGCTCGCAAACTTGCTCGACTTGACTATCTTCAAGCCCTTCAATATTCATGCTGCTAAAATTTATAGAGCAAGGCTGTAGGAAATTAAATAACAATTGTTGATAAGCATAGTCCCGGCCAGTTGCAATGATAGTCCAACCAGACTGTTTTCTAATGTATTGCAATAACTCAACAAAAGTATTTGGATAATTTAGCTCTAAAACTTTTTCTAGGGACTCTATTACGAGTACTTTTTCGTGAAGCAATGAGAAATGACTTTCAATTTCTCCCAAAGAAGATGTAATTCCCATGGAAGTGAAAACTTCATTTAAGTTACTTTTATCTAAATCTTCAGCTCTTAAGTAGAAGACTGGAATATCTAAATTTTTTGTTGTGATAAAATCTTTAACAACGCCTGACTTTCCAGCCCCTCTTGCACCGGTAACAAATACAAACTCACTATCTCTGTAGCAGTTAGATAGTGCTGCTAGTTGTTCTGTCCTATCAACATGGAGTCCATTTATAGTTGTAGAAATACCTTCAAAAATATGCTGACTGCGCTCATAAAGCTTTATCAAGTCATTCTCGAAATATAAGTGGCTTGATTTATTAAATAATCCTTTAACGTCTTCTGGTATATTATTTTGAGTTAAAACCCCCGCATTCTGGTTGAAACTTTGAACGCAGGAAACAAGTCTAGCTAAGACTAGAGAAGGTAATACGTCTGAGTAACACTGAATCAATGAGCAAAGTAAGTTTGCTACGATTGAATGTTCTGCATCTAAGTCAAAAGGTAAAATCTGAAACGATTTTAAGAAAGACCACAATTCTTCTTCTGAGATAGCTACCCCGTTATTCGCATGAGTAAGCTGATCTCTAAATATCCCTAATCTTTCGAGCTTTGCTTCACTGGTAAATCCTTGGGTTTGAGATTTCTTTATAAAATCTTCTGAGTTCGATGAAAACTTAGCCCATTCAAGTAACGGCAAAGTATTATTTATGTCAGTTTTTGGTAAATTACCTGTTATTAACGCGATAGAATCTCTTTCTGACTTAAAGCCCACACTTTTAAAGTCCGCCCAAGCACTATTTATAACTTCTGCAAATACTGAGTTTGATGAGCCACTAATAGTTATTTCATGTTTAATCTGAGCAAAGATCTTACTTTCATTATTTGAGTTGTCTGTGGCAGTCAATACAAAATCATCAGTATTTACACCATCATATTTGTTCTGGAATTTTAACTCTTTAGCCCTCATGTAGTTACTCAAACAAGGAACACAAGATTTAGTCAATAAGGATAGTGCGAAAGCTGCTTGAACTCTTGTTTCAAAATTAACTCCCCCACCGCCAGTAGAAAACGGGTTACTTTGTTTTTTTATTTCTAGACTCATTTTATATTCTCCCTGAAGGTGGAATTTCTTTATCAAAAGGCCGGTGTGTCTGCGCGGTTTCAGTATTATAAGGCAGCTCAGCCCTTTGAGTAGAGGTTTTATCCACACTAGCTATCTGTATGCCTTTCTGCCGCACATGAAAGGCGATTTGCTGCCAGCGGCGTAGCCATTGTTCTTCCTTTCCCTTGTAGGCCTCTAGCTCGGCCTTGAGGCGATCTACCTCCACCTGAAGCTTTTCGGGCCTCTTTGTTCGTCTGTTCTTTGATTTTCACCAGTCCGCCCGACAGTGCTCGTTTGGTGTTGTCATAAGCGCTTTTGATCTCAGATTGCGGATGATGTGGCTGCAGGAAGGCTTGTTGTTGCGTTTCCACAGTACAAACTTAAGGCTGAGCCAGGATACGATTTAGTCTACCGTTCAGTATTTAAAATAAGCATTCTAAGACAATGGCTCTCTGAAGAATTGAGCTCTCTGAAAGATTGAATGACAGTCTAAAAAGGTCCGCTCCTGGCACAGAGCGGACATTCCCTTTGCCGACGTGAAAACCGCTATTGTCTGACCTCATTCTGGTTAGCCAGATCTTCTATCCCGTCCCTCTATCTCAGTAAAACCTGAATCAACTGCACGACGATATACACTCCCGCTACCACCTGTATGATCCGAAACCCCCATCTCAGATAGCGCCATTGATGGCGTTCGCTGGCATCAGCGGCTTCAATGGCGGGATCATAACGTTTTCTTTTCCTGGTTCTGAATGTATCGAATCCCCACAGGATGAGAAGAAAGATGATGATGATTTTTTCAACGATAAGATGGTTCACAAAGAGAGACTCCGGTCTTCTCACGGTTACAGGCAGAATAGATAAACCGCCTGGATGTAGCCACCACTAAATGCAGGGGTACCTGAAGACGCAAGCCAGGCATTCCCGGATTGTCTGTCTTATGACTACGTTAGCGCATAGCAACGCCATAAAAGCGACATTCATTTCCGACACATGCTGCCGGAGTCCCCTTCCCCGACGCATCAGGCTGGGTGATAAAACGATGGCGGCTGCCCGGTCACGCGGCGGAACATGGTGGCGAAAGAGGACGCATTATCGTATCCAAGAGATAATGCCACTTCGTTCACCGGTTTCCCTGCTATCAACCATGCCAGGGCGCTCACCACGCAGGCTCGCTGACGCCAGGCGGAAAATGACAGGCCCAGTTGCTTCAGGAAATGCCGGCGAAAGGTGCTCTGGCTCATAAACAGCGCCCTGGCCCAGCGTGCCGCAGGATCATGGATAGAGGGGTTAAGCAAAAAAGCCTGACAAAGCGCCAGCAGCGCCGGATGCTGCGGAAACGGAATGTCAAATTCGCGGACCGGCATGGCGGCCAGTTCCAGCAACATCAACTGTATCAGCGTGCGATCGCGTGGGCTGTCGTACAACGGTGGTAAATCCACAGCCTCAAGCAGTAGCTGGCGCAACAGCGGCGAGACGCTGATCACTTCGCAACGACGGTGTTTAATGAAAGCGGCCACATAATCTGGCTCAATATATAAGCTACGCGTGGTCACCCCCACAAATCTGACGGCGTGCACAGTTTCAGGAGGGATCCAGACAGCATGTTGCGGAGGAACCACCCATTCTCCATCCTGAGTGGTGACATACATCAGTCCGGTCGCGCCATACAGCAGCTGTGCGCGACGATGCTGGTGCGGTGGCAGAATATACCCTTGCGCATAGTCATTCCCTAACGCCACCACTTCGCGATCGAGCCGATCGACCTCGTCAATTTTTACGTTGCGCACACCTGCCCCCCTCTGACCGATTTACAAAGGTAATTGAGCGCTACGCAAATGGGAAGCCGTACGCGACCGGTATAAGCTGCTCGCTCATTTTCAGGGCGGGGATATTCTCTTGAATGATATCGTTATTATTGCGCTGGCAGGCTTTACGACCGGCATTACCACCGTGCTGTTCGGCTTCGGAGGGGGCTTTGTGGTGGTGCCCTTTGTCTATCAACTGATGCTTCGGCAGCCGGAACTCGCGGGAAACGCCATGCATGTCGCGGTGGCTACCTCAACGGCGGTGATGATATTTAACGCCGGCTGGGTCAGCTATCGAAACTGGCGGGCGGGCAAGCTTGCCGCGCAGACGCTGTTTCCGTTGTTATGGTTTATTGCCATTGGGGCGGTGGTCGGCTCCTGTCTGGCGGGGATATTGAGCGAGAAGATCGTTCGCGCGCTGTTTATTCTCTATATGCTGGCAACCATCAGCGATTGTTTGTTGCGCAAAGGTTTTTTCAGGGGCAGCGCTCGGCGTCGGCTGTCCCTGCCAGTAGTCACTGGCGGCGGTATGGTTATCGGTATGATTGCCGCATTGCTGGGCGTGGGCGGCAGCGTCATGACGGTGCCCCTGCTACGGCGACACGGGTATGAGATGCAGGAGTGCGTTAGCGCATCCAACCCGCTTTCTTTGCCCGTGGCGCTATGCGGGGCTGTGACCTATGCCGTCATTGGCTGGCACAGCATTCCGCTGAGCGGATTTGTTGGGTTTATCAGCCTGAAAATTTTAGGCCTGCTCGTCCTGACCGGCTGGGCCGGGATAGTGTTTAGCCGCCGGGCAATCCCTGCGGTATCTGATGTATGGTATGCACGCATCTATGTGCTGCTGCTGTGCCTGGTACTCCTCGCCATGCTCATTCAATAATCAAAATACATCCTGGTGAACCGGTTCAACAGACGCGACCGGGCGGTACCCTCTCCCTGTGGAGAGGGCCAGATGAGTGGCAGCAAGCTACCCGCGATACGGATGGGTTTCGCGCCAGTGGTCGGCAATTTGCTGCCGGGTGCAGACCCACACCTTGTCGTGCTGCTGGATATAGTCAAGGAAACGCTGCAGCGCGCGGAAACGGCCCGGACGCCCAAGCAGTCGGCAGTGCATCCCCACGGACATCATCTTCGGCGCGGTTTCACCCTCGGCGTACAGCACGTCAAAGCTGTCTTTCAGATAGGTATAAAACTGCTCCGCGGTGTTGAACCCCTGGGCGGTGGCGAAGCGCATGTCGTTGGCGTCGAGGGTATAAGGCACGATCAGGTGTGGCCGCTGGCTGCCGTCGCTGCAGGCCACTTCGCTCCAGAAAGGTAAATCATCGCCGTAATAATCGCTGTCGTAGTCAAAGCCGCCGTGCTCCACCACCAGCTGGCGGGTGTTAGGGCTGTCGCGGCCGGTATACCAGCCGGTGGGCGGTTTGCCGAACAGGTCGGTCAGCACCTGCACCGCTTTTTGCAGATGCGCGCGCTCCTCGGCAATATCCATGTGCTGATAGTGGATCCAGCGCCAGCCGTGGCTGACCACATCGTAATCCGCAGCCTTGATCGCCGCCACAATCTCCGGGTGCCGCGCCAGCGCCATCGCCACGCCGAAGACCGTCAACGGCAGCCCGCGCTGGCTGAACTCACGATGGATGCGCCAGAACCCGGCCCGGCTGCCGTACTCATAGAGTGAATCCATCGACATATGGCGTGCCGGGTAGCTGGCGGCGCCGATAATATCGGACAGGAACTGTTCCGACCCCGCATCGCCATGCAGGACGTGATTCTCAGCGCCTTCCTCGTAGTTGAGGACGAACTGCACCGCGATCCGCGCCCCGCCCGGCCAGCGCGCGTGCGGTGGCTGCCCTGCATAACCTCGCAGATCGCGAGGATAGTGCTCCTGGTTCTCTACCATCTCCTGCCCCTTTTAAAATGGATTTAACGACTGAAACTGTCCGCTTAACGCTTTTTTCTCCGGGAACGCTAAGTCCCCGTGCTTGCTGGTCGCCAGGCCCAGCGCGACCAGTGACTCCACCATCTTCACCGCCGCGCTGACGCCATCGATCACCGGCACCCGCAGCTCGTGGGTCAGCTCCTGCGCCAGGGTCGCCATCCCGCCGCAGCCAAGGACAATCGCCCCGCTACCATCCTCTTTCAGCGCGCGAATGCAGCGCTCACGCACTTTCTCCTGCGCCAGGCCGCTGCCGTCTTCCAGCGCCAGCACCGGCAAATCAATGGCGTGCAGCGCCGCGCAATGTTGATGAAATCCGTACTGGTGCAGCAAATGACGGGCGATGATCAGCGTGCGCGGCAGCGTGGTCACAATGGAGAAACGAGTGGCGACCATCGTCGCCATATGCATCGCGGCTTCCGCAATGCCGATCACCGGCCCCTGGGCCAGCTCCCGCGCCGCCAGCAGCCCCGGGTCGCCGAAGCAGGCGATCACATGCCCATCCACCCCCTGCTCGCGTCCGGCCTTGATCTGCTCCAGCACGCCGACCGCGGCGATAGCTTCGTCAAAGTGGCCCTCAATTGACGGCACCCCGGCACGGGGACAGACCGCAAGGATCTCGGTACCCGGCGCAGCGACCGCACGCGCGGCGGCGCCTATCGTTTCAGTCATCGCCAGGCTGGTATTAGGGTTGATCACTTGTATACATATGGCAGACATCACGGCTCCTTGTGGCCGGCGAACAGCCGGGAAAAATCGGGCAGGCTGACGCCATCGCGCTCGAAGCACAGACTGGCGACAATATGATCAAAATGGTGCATCAGCGCCTCGCTGAGCGGCTGCAGGGCTTTATCCCGTAGCAAACCCACCAGCTGCTGGTGATCGTCGCAACGGCAGCCCTGTCGCCAGGGAGCGCCCCAGGCGGCAATCACTAAAGAGGAGCGCTGGCTGAGGCGGGTCACCATCTCGGTGAGCACCGGGTTGCCGGAGATAGCCTGCAGCTGAATATGAAAGTCAGCGGAGTGGCGGATCGCCGCCGGGCCGTCGTGCGCCTCATGGGCCTGCTGTTCACGCTGAATAATGTTCTCCAGCGCCGCCAGATGCGGCGGCTGGCAGCGCGCGATCACATCCGGCAGATTAGCGACCTCAAGCAGCGCCCGGGTACGAAAGATCGCCTGGGACTCTTCCACGCTCGGGCTGGTGACGTGTGCACCACGTTTGGGCGTTAAGGTGACCAGTTGCACAGCGG
>NZ_PJDK01000053.1:0-37275 GCF_002837615.1 Klebsiella sp. X1-16S-Nf21 | reverse complement strand
AAAGAAAGAAAGGGTGCCGATCTCTAATTCAGCGACCCCTGATGCAACGCCCGAAAATGTTAAAACACTTTAGCGGACGTTAAGCGGCGATATTCTACTCGTAGCAGGCTTTTATCGCAAGAAAAGCGCTTACGCCGGGTATTCCACCACCAGACGACGCGGCGCCACGCGGCCTTCATCGTCAATTTCGCCCATGCCGAGAAACTTGCCGGATTCGTTTTCCATCACCCGCACCAGCCCGTTAAGCGGCGCGCCTGACTGACGAACCGGGTTACCGTTTTTAAAGTAAACCGCGGAGGTCTCCGGAATCGCCACCAGCGGATAGTCCGATGCCGGGCTGTCCATCGGCATCAGCAGCGGATCAAGCAGCTGCGCGGCAGGAATATCCTGCGCTGCCGCCTGATCGACCAGCGCCTGCAGCTGCTCGAGGGTCACCATCCGCTCAACCGGGTATTTGCTCACCGCCAGGCGACGCAGGAAAATCACGTGCGCGCCGCAGCCGAGCTTTTCACCTAAATCATCGATAATCGTCCGGATGTAGGTGCCTTTCGAGCAGTGGATCTCCAGCTCCAGTTCATCGCCTTCATGGCGAATAAACAGCAGCTCATAGACCGTAATCGGCCGGGCTTCACGCGGGACCTCAATGCCCTGACGAGCATACTCGTACAGCTTCTTGCCCTGATACTTCAGCGCCGAGTACATCGACGGTACCTGCTGCGTCTCGCCGCGGAAACTATCCAGCGCCGCCGCCAGCTGCTCGTCGCTAAAGGTTAGCGGACGCTCTTCCACCACCTGACCGTCGGCATCGGAGGTATCCGTGCGCTGGCCCAGTTTGGCGATCACGCGATAACGCTTATCGGAGTCCAGCAGATACTGGGAAAACTTGGTCGCTTCGCCAAGACACACTGGCAGCATACCGGTCGCCAGCGGATCCAGCGCGCCGGTGTGGCCAGCGCGGTTGGCGTTATAAATACGCTTTACTTTCTGCAGCACATCGTTGCTGGAAGCGCCCTGAGGCTTGTCCAGCAACAATACGCCGTGCACGTCGCGGCCGCGACGACGAGGACGACTCATCAGTCCTCCTTGCTGTCGTCCGGGTTCACACGACGTTCATCGTCGTGTTTCACCACGCTGGTGACCAGGTTGGACATACGCATCCCTTCCACCAGCGAGTTGTCGTAGAAGAAAGTCAGTTCCGGCACAATACGCAGGCGCATCGCTTTACCCAGCAGGGAGCGGATAAAACCAGAAGCTTCCTGCAGCGCTTTGATGCCCGCTTTCACCGCGGCTTCATCTTTGTCGTTGAGGAAGGTGACATACACCTTGGCATAGGCCAGGTCACGGGACATTTCCACACCGGAAACGGTGGTCATCATACCCAGACGCGGATCTTTGATTTCACGTTGCAGGATGATGGCAATCTCTTTTTGCATCTCCTGGGCCACACGCTGCGGGCGACCAAATTCTTTCGCCATAATAAGTTCTCCAGAATAAAGACAAAAAAGGGGCCAAAAGCCCCTTTTTAAAATGATTGCCGGGTGGCGCTTCGCTTCCCCGGCTGCTTAGCCATCAAATGATTAATCGATGCTACGCTGGATTTCGATGATTTCGAACACTTCGATCATATCGCCAACGCGAACGTCGTTGTAGTTCTTCACACCGATACCACATTCCATGCCGTTACGGACTTCGTTAACGTCATCTTTGAAGCGGCGCAGGGATTCCAGCTCGCCTTCATAGATAACCACGTTGTCGCGCAGGACGCGGATTGGGTTGTGACGTTTGATCGTCCCTTCGGTAACCATACAGCCCGCGATGGCGCCGAATTTCGGCGATTTGAACACATCACGCACTTCAGCCAGACCGATGATCTGCTGTTTCAGTTCCGGAGACAGCATGCCGCTCATCGCCGCTTTCACTTCGTCGATCAGGTTATAGATGACGGAGTAATAACGCAGATCCAGGCTTTCCGCTTCGATAACTTTACGCGCAGAGGCATCGGCACGAACGTTGAAGCCAACCAGAATCGCGTTGGATGCTGCTGCCAGGGTCGCGTCGGTTTCGGTGATACCACCTACGCCGGAACCGATGATCTTCACTTTCACTTCGTCGGTAGACAGTTTCAGTAAGGAATCGGAAATCGCTTCGACAGAACCCTGTACGTCCGCTTTCAGCACGATGTTCACTTCGTGAACTTCGCCTTCGGTCATGTTAGCGAACATGTTTTCCAGCTTAGATTTCTGCTGACGCGCGAGCTTAACTTCACGGAATTTGCCCTGACGATACAGTGCCACTTCACGCGCTTTTTTCTCGTCACGAACCACAGTCACTTCATCACCCGCAGCCGGCACACCGGACAGACCGAGGATTTCCACCGGAATGGACGGACCCGCTTCCAGCACTTCGCGACCCAGTTCGTCACGCATCGCACGCACGCGGCCATATTCAAAGCCACACAGGACAATATCGCCCTTATGCAGAGTACCTTCGCGAACCAGAACGGTAGCCACCGGGCCACGACCTTTATCGAGGAAGGACTCGATGACCGCGCCGCTCGCCATACCGTTACGTACAGCTTTCAGTTCAAGAACTTCAGCCTGCAGCAGAATCGCGTCCAGCAGGTCGTCGATGCCGGTACCGGCTTTCGCGGAAACGTGGACGAACTGGCTCTCGCCGCCCCACTCTTCCGGCAGGATGCCGTACTGGGACAGTTCATTCTTCACGCGATCCGGATCAGCTTCTGGCTTATCGATTTTGTTCACCGCAACCACCACCGGTACCTGCGCCGCTTTAGCGTGCTGGATAGCTTCGATGGTCTGCGGCATCACGCCGTCGTCTGCCGCCACCACCAGAACCACGATATCCGTCGCCTGCGCACCACGAGCACGCATGGAGGTAAACGCGGCGTGGCCCGGGGTGTCCAGGAAGGTGATCATGCCGTTGTCGGTTTCTACGTGGTAAGCACCGATGTGCTGGGTAATACCACCCGCTTCGCCGGAGGCAACCTTAGTAGAACGAATATAGTCCAGCAGCGAGGTTTTACCGTGGTCAACGTGACCCATGATGGTCACGACCGGTGCGCGCGGTTCAGCCGCAGCGCCGGTGTCACGGTCGCTCATTACCGCTTCTTCCAGTTCGTTTTCACGACGCAGGATAACTTTGTGGCCCATCTCTTCGGCAACCAGCTGCGCGGTTTCCTGGTCGATGACCTGGTTAATGGTCGCCATGGCGCCCAGTTTCATCATCGCTTTGATGACCTGAGAACCTTTCACCGCCATCTTGTTAGCCAGTTCACCAACGGTGATGGTTTCGCCGATGATAACGTCACGGTTAACGGCCTGCGCCGGCTTCTGGAAGCCCTGCTGCAGAGCGGAACCTTTACGGTGCTTACCGCCTTTACCACCGCGAACGGCCGCACGGGCTTCTTCACGATCAGCTTTAGATTCAGCGTGTTTGTTGCCTTTCTTCGCCGGACGCGCCGCTTTGCTGCTACGGCTACGGCCGCGACCGCCTTCAACTTCACGATCGTTATCATCTTCAGCCTGACGAGCATGCTGTGACGTAGTGACGTGATAGTCGCTGCTATCTTCCGGGCTGTCTGAGGTTTCAGACCAATTTTTTTCGTTTTCTTCTGCCATACGGCGTGCTTCTTCCGCTACACGGCGCGCTTCTTCTTCAAGTTTGCGGCGTGCTTCTTCTTCCGATTTGCGCTTCAGTTCCGCGGCTTCGTTCTCACGGCGGATCTTTTCAGCCTGGGCGGTTTTGGTCATTTCGTCGGTATGTTGATTGCTCACTTTGTCTTTTTCCGCAGCTTCACGTTTCGCTTTATCAGCGACTTCACGTTTAGCTTGTTCTGCGGCCTCACGTTCAGCTTTTAATTGCGCCTCGCGTTTCGCTGCTTCTTCAGCTTCACGACGGGCCTGCTCTTCCGCTTCACGCTGCGCCTGCTCTTCCGCGGCCAGACGTTCAGCCTCTTGCGGATCGCGTTTCACAAAGGTGCGTTTCTTGCGGACTTCGATTTGTACCGATTTACTCTTTCCACCGGTACCTGGAATATTCAACGTGCTGCGGGTTTTACGCTGCAACGTCAGCTTGTCGGGCGCCGAGCCGTGTTCACGGTTCAGGTGCGTCAACAAAGTTTGTTTCTCTTGCGCGGTCACAGAATCATCAGCCGATTTGCGGATGCCTGCGTCAGCAAATTGCTGTATCAGGCGATCCACAGAGGTCTGAATCTCTGAGGCCAGCGCTTTAATAGTCACATCTGTCATGCTGTTCCTTCCTGCTACAGTTTATTACGCTTCGTCGCCGAACCAACAAATGTTGCGAGCGGCCATGATGAGCTCGCCAGCTTTCTCGTCGGTCATCCCTTCGATATCAGCCAGGTCATCAACGCCCTGCTCGGCGAGATCTTCCAGCGTACAAACACCACGGGCAGCCAGTTTGAATGCCAGGGCACGATCCAGACCTTCCAGATTCAACAAATCATCGGCAGGTTTGTTATCTCCCAGGCTTTCTTCCTGAGCCAGCGCCAGCGTAGTCAGTGCGTTTTTCGCACGCTCACGAAGTGCTTCAACGGTGGCTTCATCCAGACCGTCGATTTCCAGCAGTTCTTTCATCGGCACATAGGCCAGCTCTTCCAGCGAGGAGAAGCCTTCTTCAACCAGCACTGTCGCGAAATCTTCATCAATATCGAGATATTTGGTGAAGGTATCGATAGCGGCATGCGCTTCCGCCTGGTGCTTAGCCTGCAGGTCGTCAACGGTCATCACGTTGAGTTCCCAGCCGCTGAGCTGCGAAGCCAGACGAACGTTCTGACCGTTACGGCCAATCGCCTGCGCCAGGTTGCCCGCTTCTACCGCGATATCCATGGTGTGTTTATCTTCATCCACCACGATAGACGCGACGTCTGCCGGCGCCATGGCGTTGATCACGAACTGCGCCGGGTTATCATCCCACAGGACGATATCGATGCGTTCGCCGCCCAGCTCAGTAGAGACGGCCTGCACGCGCGCACCGCGCATACCGACGCAAGCGCCAACCGGGTCGATGCGCTTGTCGTTGGTTTTCACCGCGATTTTGGCACGAGAGCCCGGATCGCGAGCCGCCGCTTTGATCTCCAGCACTTCTTCACCGATTTCCGGCACTTCAATGCGGAACAATTCGATCAGCATCTCAGGTTTGGAACGGGTCACGAACAGCTGGGCGCCACGCGCTTCCGGACGGACAGCGTACAGTACGCCGCGGATGCGGTCGCCCGGACGGAAGTTTTCACGCGGCAGCATATCTTCACGCAGGATCACGGCTTCAGCGTTGTTGCCCAGATCCAGGGTGATGTTGTCGCGGTTCACTTTTTTCACCACGCCGGTGATGATCTCACCTTCGTGCTCGCGGAACTGATCGACCACCATCGCGCGCTCGGCTTCGCGGACTTTCTGCACGATAACCTGTTTAGCGGTCTGCGTGGTGATACGGTCGAAGGTAACAGATTCAATCTGATCTTCGACATAGTCGCCGACGTTCATGCTTTCATCTTCGTAACGCGCTGCTTCCAGCGTGATCTCGCGCGTCGGCTGAGTCACCTCTTCAACAACCAGCCAGCGACGGAAGGTGTCGAAATCGCCGCTCTTACGGTCGATTTCTACGCGAACGTCGATCTCTTGTTCGTATTTTTTCTTGGTGGCCGTTGCCAGCGCGCTTTCCAGCGCTTCGAAAATTTTCTCGCGCGGCAGCGCTTTTTCGTTGGAAACGGCTTCAACAACAGCCAAAATTTCTTTGTTCATCGGGGCCTTTCACCTCAATCCAGACTGTTAAAAGTGGGGAACCAGGTTCGCCTTCTGGATGTTACTCAGCGCGAACACTTCATCTTTGCCTTCGACGGTTACCGTGATCATTTCACCGTCTACCGCTTTGATAATGCCCTGCCATTTGCGACGGTTCTGAACCGCCATGCGCAGCACCAGCGCAACTTCTTCGCCAGTGAAACGTTGGTAGTGTTCGGCGGTGAACATCGGACGGTCGAGACCAGGCGAAGAGACTTCCAGGTTGTAAGCGACAGTGATCGGGTCTTCAACATCCATGACGGCGCTTACCTGGTGGCTCACATCAGCACAATCATCAACGTTGATGCCATCTTCACTATCAATATAGATGCGCAGTGTGGATGTGCGACCGCGAATAAATTCGATGCCGACCAGCTCAAAGCCAAGCGCTTCAACCGGCGCTGTGAGCATCTCTGTCAATTTTTGCTCTAATGTGGACAAACCCACCCCCAAGACATAAAAAAAGGGCGTATAGCCCAGTTATTCTGAAGTCAGATAACAAAAAACCCCGATAAATCGGGGCTTTAGATAACTGAACCCTGAGATCGCCATGGCGATCTGGAACACCTTCCGCAAGAATTCTTTCAAATTCGGCTACGAAGGACACTTAGTCCTCACAGTATATTTGAAAAAGTACTTAATGGGAAAGTGGTTGCGGGGGCCGGATTTGAACCGACGACCTTCGGGTTATGAGCCCGACGAGCTACCAGGCTGCTCCACCCCGCGCCTGAAACGTGGCATATTTTACTCTTATTGAGCAAAAGACGCAAATACTGCTGGGATTTGGTACCGAAGACGGGACATAAAATCGGGGTGAATTGTATCGGCAATTAGTATATTTTGTCAACATGCTTTTTATCGCCCCCGATTGCCGTTTGTGCTGGTATTTCAGGCTTTTTTAGCAAAAAGATGATGAAGCCCTTCCTGTCGCCAGTAAAAGATGGTTAAATGAATACTCACAATTAATGCATAAAAATGCAGTTAAGGTTGTTGAGTCGAACTCACCACAGTCTATCGAGCAGGGTTTTATTTTATGACGACGATTCTCAAGCATCTCCCGGTTGGTCAACGTATTGGTATCGCTTTCTCTGGTGGACTGGATACCAGCGCCGCGCTGTTATGGATGCGCAAAAAAGGCGCCGTGCCTTATGCATATACCGCTAACCTGGGTCAACCGGACGAAGACGACTACGATGCTATTCCGCGCCGCGCGAAAGAGTATGGCGCTGAAGGTGCCCGTCTGATCGACTGCCGCAAACAGCTGGTCGCAGAAGGGATCGCGGCGATTCAGTGTGGCGCTTTCCATAACACCACCGGTGGGTTGACCTACTTCAACACCACGCCGCTGGGCCGCGCGGTCACCGGCACCATGCTGGTGGCGGCAATGAAAGAAGATGGCGTCAACATCTGGGGCGATGGCAGCACCTATAAAGGCAACGATATCGAACGTTTCTATCGTTACGGCCTGCTGACCAATGCTGAACTGCAGATTTACAAGCCGTGGCTGGACAGTGATTTCATCGATGAGCTCGGCGGCCGTCACGAAATGTCCGAATTTATGATCGCCTGCGGCTTTGACTACAAGATGTCGGTTGAAAAAGCCTATTCCACCGACTCCAACATGCTCGGCGCGACGCACGAAGCGAAAGACCTCGAATTCCTCAATTCCAGCGTGAAAATCGTCAACCCGATTATGGGCGTGAAGTTCTGGGACGAAAACGTGAAGATCCCAGCGGAAGAGGTAACCGTACGCTTTGAGCAAGGCCATCCGGTGGCGCTGAATGGTAAAACCTTCGCCGATGACGTCGAGATGATGCTGGAAGCCAACCGCATCGGCGGCCGCCACGGTCTGGGGATGAGCGATCAGATTGAAAACCGCATTATCGAAGCGAAAAGCCGCGGTATTTATGAAGCCCCCGGGATGGCGCTGCTGCATATCGCCTACGAGCGTCTGCTGACCGGTATCCATAACGAAGACACAATCGAGCAATACCACGCCCACGGTCGTCAGCTGGGCCGCCTGCTGTATCAGGGACGCTGGTTCGATTCCCAGGCGCTGATGCTGCGTGATTCTCTGCAGCGCTGGGTCGCGAGCCAGATCACCGGCGAAGTTACCCTTGAGCTGCGTCGCGGTAACGACTACTCGATCCTCAATACCGTTTCAGACAACCTGACCTATAAAGCAGAGCGTCTGACCATGGAAAAAGGCGATTCCATGTTTACCGCCGAAGACCGTATCGGTCAGCTGACCATGCGTAATCTGGATATTACCGATACCCGCGAGAAGCTGTTCGGCTATGCCCAGTCAGGCCTGCTGAGCGCCTCCTCGGCAACCGGTTTACCGCAGGTTGAGAATCTGGAAAACAAAGGCAAATAATCGCCTGACGATGTTTGCTCCCCGCCGGCGGCCCTCCGCCGGCTTTTTATTTTTTGTTCCCTGTCAGCGCCAGAAAAATTGAAAAGAGGCATTTTTTCCTTATCGCCCGGTCAGCAAAATTGTTGACTATAATAGCCTCAATTGATTAATTCATATCTGGTGATAAACATCATGAATATTAAACCGCCGATCAGGCCGCAAAAGGCCATTGACCGACTGATCGATGTGCTTGAGCCACACGCGACGCCCGTTAACGCGATCGCCAGAAAAAGACTCACCTGGGAATATAAAGGCAAAACCCAGCTCTTTATTTTTAAAAAAGGCGAGCTATCGATTATTCGGAATTCCGACAAGCTATTGATGGTGACCGTCTATGAGCCCCACCTTTTCGGCGTGGCGGAAATGCTACAGCCCAGCCGCAGCCATAGCCTGCGAGCGGAAGTCTCTTCCGAACTGCTACGCATCGACTATGACCTGGCTTCCGCGCTCTTTCGTCAGCATAACCTGTGGGAGGAGGTGACCAGCCTGCTGGCCTATCATACTTCTTACCTGGTATATCGTGACGATCTGGTCCTGCAACAGCGAACCTATTCAGTGATCCGTAACCATCTGCTGGAAATGATGCTATTAACCGCAGAGACCCGACTGCGCGTGTCTATTCTTGAATATATTCAGGACAGGACCCACCTGTCGCGCAGCAGTATTCTCAATGTCTTGTCAGCATTAAAGAAAGGCGGTTATATTGCTTTCGCCCGCGGCGGTTATTTGCAAAGCATCACCTCACTTCCTGAAAAATTTTGACCGCGTCAGTCACCTTTATTTGTTGTTACTCGCCTCAATGTTGAAAATGTTTAAATTTAAATTAATAAACGCTAACGGTAAAAAAAGAAAAATTTTATGCTGAGCACCTGAATTTACCGGCGGACAACATGTCCCTGGGCTCGACCAGCAGGCAACCACTCACGGCGTTAACCGCCGGGCCTGCACCGGCTCAGGATATGCCCCGGAAATCGGCCAGGCGTGAGCAGCGGTAGCGGGAGTTGACCCCCTCGCCTGCCGTCTGCAGCGACCATAACGATGAGATCCAAGAACCCGTTAATTTTGCCCGAACGCCCGTATCGGGCTTTTTTTTATCTGAAGGAATTCAACAATGAAGTCGATTGCTCCAAAATTGTTTGCCGTGATGATCGCCCTGGGGGCCAGCAGCGCCGTCTGCGCATCCGTTAACCTGCATGGTGAAGCCGGTGCCGAGTTCACCAATCTGTCCGCCAGCTTTGGCGCCGGGGAACCGGGTATGACGTTCAATACCCAGTGGGCTCACAGCGACAATGACGGGGACAGCGTAGGGCTGGGAATGGGCTACAACTTTAACCTTGGACCTTTTCTGATGACGCTGGGCGGTAAAGGCGTCTATCTGAATCCCAAAGATGGTGATGAAGGCTATGCCATCGCCGCTGGCGGCGGCGCAGAGCTGCCCCTCGGCCAGTACTTCACGCTCTTCGGTGAGGGGTATTACTCGCCGGACTCAATGTCCAGCGGCGTCGATGATTATGTGGAGGCCAATGCCGGATTACGTATTAACGTACTCCCGTCTCTGAATATCGAAGCAGGCTATCGTTATATCGATATGGCGGGGAAAGATGGCAATCGTGACAATACCCTTGCCGACGGGGCCTATGCCGGGGTTAATTTCCGCTTTTAATCCTTACACAGGGATTGCTGTCCGGCAGTCCCTGTCTTCTCTCAGCTGGCCAACGGCACGCTTTTCAGCACGCGGTTGATCTCCTGCAGACCGGCAACATTATTCTCTTTACGGTAAACATCATTCATGGACGCCATCTGCTCCAGACGGGTCAGGGCGCCATACACCTGGTACGCCTCACTATGTCTGTCAAACACATCGCGGCGCTCCACATCCTGCAAATAATGATTTTTCAACGAATGGTTAAGGCGACCAATCAGCGCCGTATTGTCCTGGAAATAGCGCGTCACCGCCTGGGCATTATTCGCTGTAGCCCCAGGCTCACTGTGCGATACCGGTACCGTTAGCGCATTAATCGTCTCCACCGTTTGGGAGGGCGATGTTGAACTGCACCCTGCTAAACCGAGCACACCGGCGACGATAAGCAACCCGATCTTGTTCATTATGTCACTTCACCTCTGTTAATTTGACGAGGCGACTTTAACGACAGTAAAAGAAGGGAACCAGCAAAGAGATGTTTATAATTAAATGGCCGGAGGGGACAAAAACAAAAAAAGACGCTTTTCAGCGTCTTTTTTCTGGAATATTGGTACCGAGGATGGGACTCGAACCCACAAGCCCGTTAGGGCACTACCACCTCAAGGTAGCGTGTCTACCAATTCCACCACCTCGGTACAGAATACTTAGTGCGGGATGTCGCTGGTCGGCTGAGCCGGCGCAGTTGGCTGAGTTTGCTCCGTTTTCGGTGCACTCAGGTTATCCCACTCACTTCCTTTACTGGTCTTGTTGCTGTTGATGTTACCCAGCGCCAGACTGATGATGAAGAACAGCGCAGCCAGGATACCGGTCATACGGGTCATGAAGTTGCCAGAACCGCTGGACCCAAACAGTGTGCCGGAAGCGCCTGCACCGAAGGAGGCTCCCATATCAGCGCCTTTACCTTGCTGCAGCATAACCAGACCAACAAGGCCAATCGCTACAATAAGGAAAACAACCAAAAGAGCTTCGTACATAATCAACCTGTTCCTTGCGGATTTGCCGCATACCAAGTGCTTCGACCAATAAAGCGGGACGTTTTAACGTTTCCCACTGAAGCGGGTGTGAATACTAACCAAAGCGAATGACCTTCGCAAGGGCAATTTCGACACATTGTATCAACTGCAGAAAAAAACAGCAAAAAACCGGTTTTCTATCATAAAAAAGGCGGCAAGCGCCGCCTTTTTAACCACTTAGCCGGCAAGCTTAGACGCTTTTTACCGCTTCGGCGATGCGATGCGCAAACTCGTGCACCTGATCTTCATGCTCGCCTTCCACCATGACGCGGATCAGCGGCTCCGTTCCGGATTTACGCAGCAGGACACGGCCGCGTTTCCCTAACGCTGCTTCCACTTCTGCGGTCACCGCTTTGACATGCTCGTTCTCCAGTGGGTTACCGCTGCCTTCGGTAAAACGCACATTCACCAGTAGCTGAGGGAACATCTTCATGCCACTGCAAAGGTCATGCAGACTCATATGGTTACGTACCATCGCCGCGACCACCTGCAGACTGGCGACGATGCCATCGCCGGTGGTGGTTTTATCCAGCAGGATCACATGGCCTGAGTTTTCCGCACCAATGCGCCAGCCTTTTTCCTGCAGCATCTCCAGCACATAACGGTCACCGACCTTCGCGCGGGCAAACGGGATGCCTAACTGCTTGAGCGCCAGCTCCAGTCCCATATTACTCATCAGCGTGCCCACGGCGCCGCCGCGCAGCTGCCCTTGACGCAGCCCTTCCCGGGCGATGATGTAGAGGATCTGGTCGCCATCGACTTTATTGCCTTCATGGTCAACCATGATCACCCGATCGCCATCGCCGTCGTAGGCAATACCCAGATCGGCTTTCTCCGCCAGCACGCGCGCCTGCAGCGCACGCACGTCGGTGGCGCCGACCTCTTCGTTGATGTTGAGGCCATCAGGCTCGCAGCCCATCGCGATAACCTGGGCGCCCAGCTCGCGGAAGACATTGGGGGCAATGTGATAGGTCGCACCGTGCGCGCAATCCACCACCACTTTCAGCGTGCCGAGGCTCAGTTCGTTGGGAAAGGTGCCTTTACAAAATTCAATGTAGCGCCCGGCGGCATCGACGATACGGCTGGCTTTACCCAGCTCTGCCGAATCCACGCAGGTGAGTTCTTTCTCCATTTCGGCTTCAATCGCCTCTTCCACATCATCCGGCAGCTTGGTGCCCTCAATGGAGAAGAATTTAATACCGTTGTCGTAGAAAGGATTATGCGAAGCTGAAATAACGATCCCCGCCTCGGCGCGGAAGGCGCGCGTCAGGTAGGCGATGGCCGGTGTCGGCATTGGCCCGGTGAACGACGCAGAGAGCCCCGCGGCCGCCAGCCCAGCTTCCAGCGCGGACTCCAGCATATAGCCCGAAATACGGGTATCCTTGCCGATGATAATTTTACGCGAGCCGTGGCGCGCTAACACTTTCCCCGCCGCCCAGCCCAGCTTAAGCACAAATTCCGGAGTGATCGGCGCATCGCCGACGCGGCCACGAATACCATCGGTGCCAAAATACTTGCGGTTACTCATAACGTTTTTTTCCCTTAGCGGCGAGGGTGGCTTCCACCACGCGCAGCGCTTCTACCGTTTCTTTGACATCATGGACGCGGATTATCTGCGCGCCCTGCATTGCTGCAATGACGGCACACGCCAGGCTGCCGTTCAGCCGTTCTGACGGCCCGACGTTCAGCAACTGACCTACCATCGACTTCCGCGACATACCAACCAACAAAGGCAGCCCAAAGTGGTGAAATTCACCCAGTCTGGCCAGCAGCTGATAATTGTGGGAGAGATTTTTACCGAAACCGAATCCCGGGTCGAGCAGCAATTTTTCTTTTGCGATCCCCGCCTGCTCGCAGCGCACAATATGTTCTGCAAAAAAGCGCTCGACATCGGCGAAGACATCCTCATATTTCGGCGCCTCCTGCATGGTTTTCGGCTGACCTTGCATATGCATCAGACACACCGGCAGCCCGGTTTCCGCAGCGGCCTGCAGCGCGCCAGGTTCGGTCAGCGAACGAATATCGTTAATGATATGCGCCCCGGCCCGGGCCGATTCGCGGATAACCTCCGGTTTGGACGTATCCACCGAGATCCACACTTCAAAGCGCTGAGCGATCGCTTCGACAACCGGGATCACCCGCGCGAGTTCCTCTTCTACGCTCACCTCAGCCGCCCCTGGCCGCGTGGATTCACCGCCGATATCAATGATGGTCGCCCCTGCGTTAATCATCAGATTGGCATGCTTCACCGCCTCAACCAGCGAGTTGTGAGCGCCGCCATCGGAGAAAGAGTCGGGCGTCACATTAAGAATGCCCATCACATGCGGATGAGAGAGATCGAGGGTTGAGCCCTGGGCTACAAGTTTCATCACAAAATCCCTGAGACTGAAGAGGTTAAAAAAAGAAAAACCCCGGAGCGGGCGCCCCGGGGTTTTTAAGGTTAAAACAAGACATCAACAGCGGTAGCTTACTTGTCGCCCAGCTGCTCTGACATGGTGTTGCCCGGGTTCGGCGTACGCGGTTCATCAACCGGACGCGGCGCACGAGGCGTGCCATTGTTGTCAGAGTTATTCGAAGAACCCGGTTCTTCCCAACCCGCCGGCGGACGAACATCGCGACGAGCCATCAGGTCGTCAATCTGCGGCGCATCGATAGTCTCATATTTCATGAGCGCATCTTTCATCGCGTGCAGGATATCCATGTTGTCGTTCAGCAGCTGGCGAGCACGACCGTAGTTACGCTCGATCAGCGATTTCACTTCCTGGTCGATGATACGCGCGGTTTCATCGGACATATGCTTCGCTTTCGCTACGCTACGGCCGAGGAAGACTTCGCCTTCTTCTTCCGCATACAGCAGCGGACCGAGTTTGTCGGAGAAGCCCCACTGGGTCACCATGTTACGCGCCAGGTTCGTCGCCACTTTAATGTCGTTGGACGCGCCGGTAGAAACATGTTCCGGACCGTAGATAATCTCTTCCGCCAGACGACCGCCGTACAGGGTGGAGATCTGACTTTCCAGTTTCTGACGGCTGGCGCTGATCGCATCGCCTTCCGGCAGGAAGAAGGTCACACCCAGCGCACGACCGCGCGGGATAATCGTCACTTTATGGACCGGATCGTGTTCCGGAACCAGACGGCCGATAATGGCGTGGCCTGCTTCGTGGTAAGCGGTCGATTCTTTCTGCGCTTCCGTCATCACCATGGAGCGACGTTCCGCACCCATCATGATTTTGTCTTTCGCTTTTTCGAACTCAACCATCGAAACAACACGTTTGTTGCCGCGAGCAGCAAACAGCGCCGCTTCGTTGACCAGGTTCGCCAGGTCCGCACCAGAGAAGCCAGGGGTACCGCGCGCAATGATCGCCGCGTCGATATCCGGCGCCAGCGGTACGCGACGCATATGCACTTTCAGGATCTGTTCACGACCGCGAACATCCGGCAGACCAACGACAACCTGACGGTCGAAGCGGCCTGGACGCAGCAGCGCGGGGTCCAGAACGTCCGGACGGTTAGTCGCCGCGATAACGATAATACCTTCGTTACCTTCGAAGCCGTCCATTTCAACCAGCATCTGGTTCAGGGTCTGCTCACGTTCATCGTGACCACCGCCAAGGCCCGCGCCACGCTGGCGGCCGACGGCGTCGATTTCATCGATGAAGATGATGCAAGGCGCTGCTTTCTTAGCCTGCTCGAACATGTCACGCACACGAGATGCACCGACACCGACGAACATTTCGACGAAATCAGAACCGGAAATTGTGAAGAACGGCACTTTTGCTTCGCCAGCGATCGCTTTCGCCAGCAGCGTTTTACCAGTACCCGGAGGGCCGACCATCAGGACGCCTTTCGGGATCTTACCGCCCAGTTTCTGGAAGCGGCTCGGCTCACGCAGGTATTCTACCAGCTCACCGACTTCCTCTTTCGCTTCGTCACACCCGGCAACGTCGGCAAAAGTGGTTTTGATCTGGTCTTCCGTCAGCATACGGGCTTTGCTTTTGCCGAAGGACATCGCGCCCTTCCCGCCGCCGCCCTGCATTTGCCGCATAAAGAAGATCCAGACGCCGATCAACAGCAGCATTGGGAACCAGGAGATGAAGATGGAAGCCAGCAGGCTTGGCTCTTCTGGTGGTTCGCCAATAACTTTGACGTTTTTAGTCAACAGGTTATCGAGCAGCTTCGGATCGTTAACCGGAATGTAAGTCGTGTAACGGTTACTATCTTTCTTGGTAACGTTGATCTCACGTCCGTTGATACGCGCTTCGCGAACCTGGTCCTGATTGACCTCTTGCAGGAAGGTAGAATAATCCACCTTGCGGCCATTCGACTCGCTGGGCCCAAAGCTCTGGAATACTGACATCAGCACAACGGCAATGACCAGCCAGAGTATTAGGTTTTTCGCCATGTCACTCAAGGGATTAACCTCTTATTACAACTGTGTTAAAAACAGCGTCAGGATACTCTATATCCAGTTTCTTTCAAACTTTCGTTTGAAATCTGCCGGTTATGGTTTACGCCCGGTCGCTACAATATACACTTCACGCGAACGAGCGCGGGAAGAGTCCGGTTTACGAACTTTGACCTTCGTAAACAGGGAGCGAATTTCTCGAAGATACTCATCGAAGCCTTCGCCCTGGAACACCTTCACTACAAAACTACCACCTGGCGCTAATACATCACGAGACATTTCAAGCGCCAGTTCTACCAGATACATAGCCCGGGGAATATCCACCGCCGGTGTTCCGCACATATTCGGCGCCATATCGGACATGACAACTTGGACTTTACTGTCGCCCACTCGCTCAAGTAACGCTTTCAGGACTAATTCATCACGAAAATCGCCCTGAAGGAAGTCCACACCAACGATTGGATCCATTGGTAAAAGATCGCAAGCGATGATGCGGCCGCTGTTGCCGATCTGCGTGACCGCATACTGCGACCAGCCACCGGGAGCAGCACCGAGATCGACTATCGTCATCCCCGGCTTAAAAATTTTGTCACTTTGCTGTATTTCATCAAGTTTAAACCAAGCACGGGAACGTAACCCCTTTTTCTGTGCCTGTTGAACATATTTATCGCTAAAGTGTTCCTGAAGCCAGCGGCTTGAGCTGGCAGAACGCTTTTTACCTGTCATTTAACATTCCCGTTCGGGTTCATCGTACTTTACTGCGTAAAAATCGACGCGGTAGTTTGGCGATATATGGGAGATGGCGGTAGAATGACCCGTTTTCAATCCCAACGTAAGCAAAAAAACACGATGAATCTGAGTACTAAACAAAAACAGCACCTGAAAGGTCTGGCACATCCGCTCAAGCCGGTAGTTATGCTTGGCAATAATGGTTTGACCGAAGGGGTACTGGCCGAGATCGAACAAGCGTTAGGGCACCATGAGCTCATCAAGGTGAAGATCGCCTCAGAAGATCGCGAAACTAAAGCCTTGATCGTGGAAGCCATCGTACGTGAAACCGGCGCCTGTAACGTACAGGTCATCGGTAAAACGCTGGTTCTGTACCGCCCAACGCCAGAGCGTAAGATCTCGCTGCCACGCTAAGAATATCCTGAATCTCGACACAACTTTGTGTAAAACGAGGGATTTCTGCGGCCAGGCGAGCAAAATGCCATGCTCCTGACGTTGATAAAAGGCCGCTATGCGGCCTTTTTCCTTTCTTTACAATCTATAAACATCGTAGCGGGAAATACGCCTTACAGGTATTCAACCTTAGTAATTTCGTATTCCACTTCACCACCCGGGGTGCGGATAGTCACGACGTCATCCTGCTCTTTGCCGATCAGACCACGGGCGATCGGCGAGTTCACGGAGATCAGATTCTGCTTAAAATCAGCTTCATCATCACCCACGATGCGGTAGGTCTGTTCCTCATCGGTATCGAGGTTGAGCACGCTGACGGTTGAGCCAAAAATTACCCGGCCATTGTTCGGCATTTTGGTGATATCGATCACCTGGGCATTGGACAGCTTCGCTTCAATATCTTTGATACGCCCTTCGCAGAAGCCCTGCTGCTCACGCGCAGCATGATACTCAGCATTCTCTTTCAGATCGCCGTGTTCACGAGCGTCAGCAATAGCGGCAATGATTTCAGGACGACGCACAGACTTCAGATAATCCAGTTCTTCGCGCAGTTTCTCAGCGCCACGTAAGGTCATCGGAATCGCTTGCATTTGTTATACCTCTTTATCATTCCTTCAGGGAACGGAGAGCTCCGCCCCGCCACCTGCCCTGCCCACAGGCAGGACACGAGCAAAAAGAAACCGACCCGGGAAACACTCCCCAGGTCAGCAGCAATTTTTCATTTGATAGGTATTTTACCCCGAAGTTCATTATGGGTCATCGTTTACTTTACTGGGCGTTGCACCGTAGTATGACGGCCTGGCTTCAGGTTGTTAGCGCGAGATTATGCGATTTCCCAGATTTATCATCGGATTGACTGCCGGTATAGCGCTTAGCGCTCAGGCGGCGAATATTGACGAGTACATCAACCAGCTTCCCGCCGGTGCGAACCTTGCCTTTATGGCGCAAAAGGTCGGCGCATCGACGCCGGAAATCGACTATCACAGCCAGCAAATGGCGCTCCCGGCCAGTACGCAAAAGGTTATCACCGCGCTGGCGGCTCTGCTGCAGCTGGGGCCCGATTTCCGCTTTACCACCACGCTGGAAACCAAAGGCTCACTTGACGGCGGCGTGCTGAAAGGCGATCTGATTGCGCGCTTCGGCGGCGATCCGACGCTCAAACGGCAGGATATTCGCAATATGGTGGCGACGCTGAAAAAAGCTGGCGTGCAGCGTATCGAAGGCAATGTGCTCATCGATACCTCGGTCTTCGCCAGCCATGACAAAGCGCCGGGCTGGCCGTGGAACGACCTGACGCAGTGCTTCAGCGCCCCGCCGGCGGCCGCAATTGTCGACCGTAACTGCTTCTCTGTCTCGCTGTATAGCGCGCAGAAACCGGGCGATCTCGCCTTCATTCGCGTTGCGTCCTATTATCCGGTCACCATGTTCAGCCAGGTGCGAACGCTGGCGCGCGGCTCAGCAGAAGCACAGTACTGCGAGCTCGACGTAGTGCCAGGCGATCTCAATCGCTATACCCTCACTGGCTGCCTGCCGCAGCGTAGCGAGCCGCTGCCGCTGGCCTTCGCCATTCAGGACGGCGCCAGCTACGCCGGGGCGATCCTCAAAGCGGAGCTGACCCAGGCGGGGATCACCTATAGCGGCACGCTGTTGCGCCAGACGCTGGCCAATGACCCCGGAACGGTATTAGCCACCACCCAGTCGGCTCCACTGCACGATCTGCTGCGGATCATGCTGAAGAAGTCAGATAACATGATTGCCGACACCGTCTTTCGTACCATCGGCCACGCCCGCTTCGGCGTACCAGGCACCTGGCGGGCAGGATCCGATGCCGTACGCCAGATCCTGCGTCAACAGGCTGGGGTCGATCTCGGCAACACGATCATCGCCGACGGCTCTGGCTTGTCGCGCCACAACCTGATCGCCCCGGCGACCATGATGCAGGTGCTGCAGTATATCGCCCAGCACGATACCGAGCTCAACTTCATCTCCATGCTGCCGCTGGCGGGCCACGACGGGTCGCTGCAATACCGCGCCGGTCTCCACCAGGCGGGCGTGGATGGCAAAGTCTCGGCGAAAACAGGTTCGTTGCAGGGGGTTTATAACCTTGCAGGCTTTATCACTACCGCCAGCGGACAAAAGGTGGCCTTCGTGCAATATCTCTCCGGCTACGCCGTGGAACCCGCCGACCAGCGTAATCGCCGCATCCCGCTGGTCCGCTTTGAAAGCCGCTTGTATAAAGATTTGTACCAGAACAACTAAAACAAAAGGGCCGCATCAGATGCGGCCCTTTTTGATCCAGCGAAGTCAGGATTAGCGTTTGTAGATGAATTCGACGCCTTCTTCGTCGTCTTCGTCCCAGTCGTCATCCCAGTCTTCGTCATCTTCCACTTCGACTTCGGCTTCTTCAAGCTGCTGACGGTGATAGTCGTCCCACATGAACTCGACTTTCTCCGGCTTCTGCTCTTCTTCCACATGCACGATCGGGTTTTCGATGATAAAGGTCATCACGTCCCAGCACAGCTCTTTCACGCCCTGCTGGCTGGCCGCTGAGATCAGGTAGAATTTATCTTCCCAACCCAGCGCTTCGGCAATCGCCTTCGCTTTGGCTTCGGCTTCCGCTTTGTCCATCAGGTCAATCTTGTTAAAGACTAACCAGCGTGGCTTGGAGGCCAGCTTCTCGCTGTATTTCTCCAGCTCGCCAATGATAATGCGGGCATTCTCAACCGGATCGGAACCATCGATAGGCTCGATGTCGATGAGATGCAGCAGCACACGGCAGCGCTCAAGGTGCTTGAGGAAGCGGATACCAAGGCCTGCACCTTCCGCTGCGCCTTCAATCAGCCCCGGGATATCGGCGACCACGAAGCTCTTCTCGTTGTCCATACGCACCACGCCCAGGCTCGGCACCAGGGTGGTAAACGGATAGTCAGCCACTTTCGGCTTGGCGGCGGAGACCGCGCGGATGAAGGTGGATTTGCCGGCGTTCGGCATCCCCAGCATCCCGACATCGGCCAGCAGCATCAGCTCCAGCTGCAGGTCGCGTTTATCACCCGGGGTACCCATGGTCTTCTGACGCGGGGTGCGGTTAACGGATGATTTGAAACGGGTGTTGCCCAGACCGTGCCAGCCACCTTTCGCCACCATCAGACGCTGACCGTGTTTGGTCATGTCGCCCATGGTCTCGCCGGTTCCCTGGTCGATAACCCGGGTCCCGACCGGCACTTTCACCGTCACGTCTTTACCACGCTTACCGGTACAGTCGCGGCTCTGGCCATTCTGCCCGCGTTCGGCGCGGAACGATTTTTCAAAACGGTAGTCGATCAGGGTGTTCAGGTTCTCGTCCGCTTCCAGCCAGACATCGCCGCCGTCACCGCCATCGCCGCCGTCCGGACCGCCTTTCGGAATATACTTTTCGCGGCGGAAGCTTACGCAACCATTGCCGCCGTCACCTGCTACGACCAGGATCGTTGCTTCATCTACAAACTTCATTTTACTCTCCGTAAATCATTCGCCTGAGCGGGGTAGCGGTACTACCGCCTCTCGCTTACGCCAACGCCCCCAAAGACGATGGCCGATGGCGGAATACATCGCGCCCGCAACCACGACAAACGCACCGAGATAACCAATCAGGTTTAACATCGGTCTGGCGAAAAGATCGGGCCAGGCCATTGATAATAAATCAGAAAACAGTAGCGTAAACAGTGGCGTCAAGGTGATTAACGCGCTGACCTGCGCCGCCTGCCAGCGCGCCATGGCTTCCGCCAGCGCCCCGTAGCCGACCAGGGTATTTAGCCCGCAAAAAATCAGGCATGCCAGTTGCCAGTCGCTTAGCTGGGATATCACCCCGGGCTTAGCGAGCGGCAGTAATGCAATCGTACATAAAGTGTACAGCAAAAATAGTATCTGCTGTGATGCCAGACGGCGCAATAACACCTTTTGCGCGACGCCATAGCTTACCCACACCGTTGCAGCAGCAACGCCGAAAATTACCCCCCATGTGTAATCCGTCAGGCGGGTAAAGATTTCAATCAGGCTGGTGTTGAAAAACATCACCAGCCCGCTGAGCAACATCAACGCGCCCACCACCTGGGTACCGCGCATGCGCTCTTTCAGAATCACGACGCTTGCCACCATCATGCCCACCGGCGATAGCTGGCCGATGACCTGAGAAGCAGTGGGGCTGAGATATTGCAGGGAAGAACTGAACAGAATGAAGTTACCGAACAGGCCACCGGTGGCAATGGCTAACAAAACCAGCCAGCGCGGCTTGCGAAAAATTCGCAGCGGCGGCAGTTTGCCTTTGATCGCGAGGATCGCGCCAAGCCCAATGCTGGCCATCAGGAAGCGATAAAACACCACCGTAGGCGGCTCCATCACCTCAAGAACCTGTTTCATCGCAATCGGCAACGCTCCCCAACACATCGCGGTGGTAAGCGCCAGAATAATGCCAATCCCAGCCTGCTGCTTCATGCCTGTTTCCCTGCAAAATTTTCCAGTAGACGAATGTAAAAAGCCCCGCAACGTGTTGCGGGGCTTTCATCCGTTACCGGGACGCGAAAAACTTATTCAGCAACGATGCTGATGAATTTACGGTTTTTCGGGCCTTTAACTTCGAACTTGACTTTACCGTCAGTCAAAGCGAACAGAGTGTGGTCACGGCCGCAACCAACGTTGGTGCCAGCGTGGAATTTGGTACCACGTTGACGAACGATGATGCTACCTGCCAGAACTGCTTCACCGCCGAAACGTTTTACGCCCAGACGTTTAGCTTCTGAATCGCGACCGTTACGAGTCGAGCCGCCAGCCTTTTTATGTGCCATTTAAATCTACTCCTCAGGTCTTAGGCGCTGATGCCAGTGATTTTCACATCAGTGAACCACTGACGATGGCCCTGCTGCTTACGATAGTGTTTACGACGACGAAACTTAACGATTTTAACTTTCTCGCCACGACCGTGAGCAACAACTTCAGCTTTGATTACGCCGCCCTCAACGAAAGGAACGCCGATCTTGATTTCTTCACCGTTTGCGATCATCAGCACTTCAGCGAATTCAACAGCTTCGCCAGTTGCGATGTCCAGCTTTTCCAGGCGAACGGTCTGACCTTCGCTTACTCGGTGTTGTTTACCACCACTTTGGAAAACCGCGTACATATAAAACTCCGCTTCCGCGCACCTCTTTATGTGATTCAGAGTGCGCTATAAATATTCACAATAGGGCGCGAATATTACGCAAAACGCGAGCCTTTGACAAGAGCGATTAGCGATCAATGCAGAAAAAAAACACAACTTTCACGACAACGTTTATCTACGGCAATTTTTCAGTACAATCATATCTTCTTTTAATTCTGTCTTAATCCTTCTGTGATCCCACCTGGATTCATGGTAACAGGACATTTGGCCCGGCTTTTGCGATGAATTTAGAAAAAATCAATGAGTTAACCGCGCAAGATATGGCGGGTGTCAATGCGACGATTCTTGAGCAACTCAACTCCGATGTTCAGCTTATCAATCAGTTAGGCTATTACATCGTCAGCGGCGGCGGCAAACGCATTCGCCCGATGATTGCTGTGCTTGCCGCGCGCGCGGTGGGCTATCAAGGGAGCGCGCATGTCACTATTGCTGCGCTGATTGAATTTATTCATACCGCCACGCTACTGCATGACGACGTCGTCGATGAGTCTGACATGCGTCGCGGCAAAGCCACGGCCAATGCGGCGTTCGGCAATGCCGCCAGCGTGCTGGTTGGCGATTTCATCTATACCCGCGCCTTCCAGATGATGACCCAGCTAGGCTCACTGAAGATCCTCGAGGTCATGTCGGAGGCGGTGAACGTCATTGCCGAAGGCGAAGTGCTGCAGTTGATGAACGTCAACGATCCGGATATCACGGAAGAGAACTATATGCGCGTCATCTACAGCAAGACGGCGCGCCTGTTTGAGGCGGCCTCGCAGTGTGCGGGAATGCTGGCCGACTGCTCCGCGGAAGAAGAGCGCGCGTTGCAGGATTATGGTCGCTATCTCGGCACCGCTTTCCAGCTGATCGACGATTTACTCGACTACAGCTCCGACGGAGAACGACTCGGTAAAAACGTCGGTGATGACCTGAACGAAGGCAAACCGACGCTACCGCTGCTGCATGCTATGCATCATGGCACCCCCGATCAGGCGGCGATGATCCGCGGGGCGATCGAGCAGGGCAATGGTCGCCATCTGCTGGATGCTGTTCTGGAAACCATGGCCACCTGCGGTTCGCTGGAGTGGACGCAGAAGCGTGCTGAAGAAGAAGCCGATAAAGCGATTGCAGCCCTGCAGATCCTCCCGGACACACCGTGGCGCGAAGCTTTGATTGGACTGGCACATATTGCGGTCCAGCGCGATCATTAATCCCCCCTCCTTTCCCGCGCGATGCGCGGGAAAGTTCCAGTAAAATGCCACTTCTCTCCCTAACCTTCCGAATATCTTGATAGATTCTGAATATTCTGGCGCCTTAACAGAACTTGTTAGAACCCTACATAGTACGCGGGTATAGTGTCCCCATCGCCCATGTGGACGATCTGGACCTTTAACACCAGGAGAATTTATGGATAAGTTCATCGACTGGCATCCCGCCGATATTGTTGCTGGGTTACGTAAACGGGGAACATCGCTGGCGGCAGAGTCGCGACGGCACGGCCTGAGTTCTTCAACGCTGGCGAACGCCCTGACCCGCCCCTGGCCGAAAGGCGAGTTGATTATCGCCACGGCGCTGGAAACGCAGCCGTGGGTCATCTGGCCGTCACGCTACCACGACCCGGTGACTCATGAGTTTATCGACAGAACGCAGATGATGCGTCAAAAGAAGACAGACAGGTGATGTGATAATCGACAGGGTCCCGAACCAACGCCCCGGGGCCCTGTCAGGACACGGTTACTCGCCCTTCACGCGCTGAATATTGGCACCCAACGCCTGCAGTTTATCCTCGATACGCTCATAGCCACGATCGATGTGGTAGATGCGATCAACGATGGTGGTCCCTTCAGCGATGCAGCCTGCCAGCACGAGGCTCGCCGACGCACGCAAATCGGTCGCCATCACCTGCGCGCCCGAAAGCTGCTTCACGCCGTGACAGATAGCGGTATTGCTCTCGATCTCCGCGTGCGCGCCCATACGGATCAGTTCCGGAATGTGCATGAAGCGGTTTTCAAAGATCGTTTCGGTGATCACGCCGGTCCCTTCCGCCACCAGGTTAAGCAGCGTGAACTGGGCCTGCATATCGGTCGGGAAGCCCGGGTGCGGCGCGGTACGCACGTTGACCGCTTTCGGACGGTTGCCGTGCATATCGAGGCTAATCCAGTCTTCTCCCGTTTCGATGTCAGCCCCGGCGTCACGCAGTTTCGCCAGAACGGCATCCAGAGTATCCGGCTGCGCGTTACGGCAGAGGATCTTGCCGCCGGAAATCGCCGCGGCCACCAGGAAGGTGCCAGTTTCGATACGGTCCGGCAGTACACGGTATACGCCGCCCCCCAGACGCTGCACGCCTTCGATGGTAATGCGATCGGTGCCCTGGCCTTTGATTTTCGCGCCCAGCGCGTTAAGGAAGTTGGCGGTATCGACAATTTCCGGCTCGCGCGCGGCGTTTTCGATAATCGTCGTCCCCTCCGCGAGGGTCGCTGCGCTCATGATAGTTACGGTAGCGCCGACGCTCACCTTATCCATCACGATATGCGCGCCTTTCAGGCGACCGTTGACCGAGGCTTTGACATAACCTTCTTCCAGTTTGATCTCGGCGCCCAGCTGTTCCAGACCGCTAATGTGCAGGTCGACCGGACGCGCGCCGATGGCGCAGCCGCCTGGCAGAGAAACTTGTCCCTGACCAAAACGCGCTACCAGCGGGCCCAGCGCCCAGATGGAGGCACGCATGGTTTTCACCAGGTCGTACGGAGCACAGAATACATCAACCGGACCGGCGTCAATCCATACCGAACCATTGCGCTCAACCTTCGCGCCCAGCTGGCTCAGCAGCTTCATGGTGGTATCGATATCTTTCAGCTTAGGTACGTTCTGGATCTCTACCGGCTCTTCGGCAAGCAGCGCGGAAAAGAGGATTGGCAGGGCGGCGTTCTTTGCACCAGAAATGGTGACTTCGCCCTGAAGGCGAGTCGGCCCCTGAACACGGAATTTATCCATTGATTCTGTTCTCTATTAAAAATTCACATACGCTGCAGGGGACCCCCCACAGCTTAGAAGCCATTTAGTTTGCGGTCTCGCGCCCACTCCTGCGGAGTGAAGGCCTTGATCGACAGCGCATGGATACGGTTGTCAGCAATATATTCCATCAGCGGCGCGTAGACGCTCTGCTGCTTTTTAACCCGACTCATGCCATCGAACATCTCACCCACAGCAATAACCTGAAAGTGGCTGCCATCGCCAGAGACGTGGACTTCCTGGAGGGGGAGTGCGTTCATCAGCACGGTCTGAATTTCATGATTTTCCATGGGCTCAAATTTATCTGATAGTGAAAACAGCCCAACATCTTAGAGGAAAGTGGCGCGGTCTTAAACAAGCAAAAAGCCCCGACGAAAAGATTGCCGGGGCTTTCGGAATAGCTTCAACGCTAAGACACTGAAAAGATTATGGGATAATATCGACAGGCAGGTTGTAAAGACCGATCAGCGTTTGCAGATTTTCGCTCTTCGCGATCAGCTGCGCTTCCCGCCCCTGACGGCGGATCAGTGCCACAAAATGCACTAACAGCGCCAGGCCCGCCGTGTCCACGCGCGTAGTCTGGCTGAGATCGATGATCGTCGCCCCCTCCGTCGCCCTGGCGCGTGCTTCCCAGAGCGGGACCAGCAGATCCTGGTCCAGCTCTCCGTGCAGCGCCAGCGTCTCGCCCTCGCGAGTCCAGCTCAGCTGCCCGGTCATTATTTTTTCTGTTCCAGCGTGATCGGCTGAGCGGAGATCGCTTTCAGCTGCGCGGTCAGGCCGTCAACGCCCTTGGTGCGCAGCAGATCGCTCCACTCATTCTGTTTGGTAGTGATCATACTGACGCCTTCGGCGATCATATCGTAGGCCTGCCAGTTACCGGTCTGGGTATTTTTACGCCACTGGAAGTCCAGACGCACCGGCGGACGACCGTTCGGGTCGATGATAGTGACGCGGATCGGAACGATGGTTGCGCTGCCCAGCGGCTGCTCCGGCGCAATCTGGTAAGTCTGCCCGTGGTACATCGCCAGCGCCTGGCCGTAGGCCTGCTTCAGATATTCACGGAAGGCGGCAAAGTAGGCCTCACGCTGCGCGGGGGTCGCTTCTTTGTAATAGCGGCCCAGCACCAGCGCGCCAGCATATTTCACCTGCACATACGGCAACAGCTCCTGGTCGACGATGTCGCGCAGATAGTTAGGGTTGGCTTTGATCTTCGGCTGTTCATTCTTCAGGCGATCGAAGGTTTTCTGCGCCGCTTCATTCATCAGCTTATACGGGTTGGACTGGTCTGCCGCCTGGACAGCGGTCAGCGGGGCAATCACCAGCATGGCGACCATGAGTAAGCGTTTAAACATATCGTGTTTCTCCTGAAATTAATGCGTCGTGCCGGCTGCCGGCGTCGCGTCAGTATGACCTTCTGCCTCGGCCTTATCATTGCCAGAATTCTGATTGTCGCCGCCCTTGCTGTTATAAAGGAACTGACCAATCAGATCTTCCAGCACCATGGCGGACTTGGTGTCCTGGATAGTACCGCCGTCTTTAAGGATAGTCGTCCCAAGGTCCGGGTCTTCAAAACCGACGTTCAGCGCCAGATACTGTTCGCCCAGCAGACCCGAGGTGCGGATCGCCAACGAACTGGTATCCGGGATATGGTTGTAGCGCTCATCGATATCGAGCTCCACGCGTGGCAGATAGGTTTTCGGGTCGAGAGTGATGTCCGCTACCCGTCCCACAACCACACCGCCGATGCGTACCGGCGAACGCGCCTTCAGGCCGCCGATGTTATCGAAGGTCGCGTAAAGGCGGTAAGTCGGCTCAGTACGTAGCGAGGTGACGTTCGCCGCCTTCAGGCAGACAAACAGCGCCGCCAGCAGCGCCACCAGTAAGAACACCCCTACCCAGATTTCATTTTTTTTCGTTTGCATGAACTCAATTCCCAAACATCAGCGCAGTCAGCACAAAATCCAGCCCCAGAACCGCCAGCGACGCATGCACCACGGTGCGTGTTGTCGCCCGGCTAATCCCGGCGGAAGTGGGGATAGCGTCATAACCGTTAAATAACGCAATCCAGGTTACCGTAATGGCGAATACCAGACTCTTAATCAGGCAGTTCACCAGGTCCATTCGCCAGTCGACGGCATTTTGCATCGCGGTCCAGAAAAAACCACCGTCAATGCCTTTCCAGCTTACGCCTACCAGCGCACCACCCCAGATCCCTACCGCGACAAAGATAATCGTCAACAGCGGCAGCGAAATGACGCCAGCCCAGAAGCGTGGAGAAATCACGCGACGCAGCGGATCCACCGCCATCATCTCCATACTCGAGAGCTGCTCCGTGGCCCGCATCAGGCCAATCTCGGCGGTCAGCGCCGATCCGGCGCGCCCGGCAAACAGCAGCGCAGCGACAACCGGCCCCAGCTCGCGCAGCAGCGACAGCGCCACCAGCATGCCAAGACTGGTCTCTGCGCTGTAGGTGGTTAAGACCAGATACCCCTGCAGCCCGAGCACCATACCGATAAACAAGCCCGATACAATGATAATCAGCATCGACAGAACGCCAACGTTATAGAGCTGACGAACCAGCAGCGGCGCGTGCTTGCGAAACTCTGGTTTGCCCACAACGGCGTTGAAAAGCATTAATCCGGCGCGTCCAAACGTCGCGGTGGTTTTAATCCCGCGATGTCCTAGCGCGGCCAGCGCATTAAACAGCATGAGTCGCTCAACTCCCTATGCCTAATAAATCATGGTGATAGTCGCCAGCCGGATAACGGAACGGCACCGGGCCGTCGGCAATACCATCAATAAACTGACGAACCCGAGGATCGGTATTCTCCCGCAGCGACTGGGCGCTACCGTGGGCGACAATCTTTTTATCCGCCACGATATACGCGTAGTCCGCAATGCTAAGCACCTCAGGCACATCGTGCGAAACCACGATGCAAGTGACACCCAACGTGTTGTTGAGTTCAGAAATCAGCTTCACCAGCACGCCCATGGTGATGGGATCCTGTCCGACAAACGGTTCGTCGAACATAATCAGATCCGGCTCAAGGGCAATCGCTCTCGCCAGGGCGGCGCGGCGCGCCATCCCGCCGGAAAGCTCGGAGGGCATTAACTTCGCCGCCCCACGCAACCCCACCGCTTCCAGCTTCATCATCACCGTCGTATGCAGCAGCGCAGGCGGCAGCTGCGTATGCTCGCGCAGCGGATAGGCAACGTTATCAAAGACATTGAGATCGGTGAACAGCGCGCCAGACTGGAACAGCATGCTCATCCGCTTACGCACCGTATAAAGACGCGATCGCGTCATCTGCGGCACGTTCTCGCCATCAAACAGGATCTCTCCCCTGTCCGGCGGGATCTGCCCGCCGATCAGGCGTAACAGGGTAGTCTTGCCGATCCCCGAAGGTCCCATGATCGCAGTAATTTTACCGCGCGGCACCGACAGCGAGATGTCGTCGAAGATCACACGATCGCCGCGTGAAAAGCGGATACCGCGTACTTCAACTAAATTCGCCTGAGTTTGGCTCATAAAATCATCCTTACTAAACACCTGACGGGCAAGCATGGCCCTTTCTTGCGCCACAATCACAACATTTTTACAGAATCTTACCTGCACAGGTTAGCGAAAGCTGGCATTTGTTTTACTTTTGGCACACATAAAGTCAAAATTAAGAATTCGTTACGCTGCGTAGGGATAACCCAGCGAGGCGACGATTATACCTGAAGAAAGGACTTTAGATGCTCTTAGCGACGGCTCTGTTAATTATTGGTTTACTGCTGGTTGTCTACAGCGCCGATCGTCTGGTCTATGCCGCTTCCATCCTGTGTCGTATGTTGGGGATCCCGCCGCTGATCATCGGTATGACGGTGGTGAGTATCGGCACCAGCCTGCCCGAGATCATGGTTTCCACCACGGCCTCGCTGCATGGGCAGATCGATCTGGCGGTCGGCACCGCGCTCGGCTCCAACATTACCAATATTCTTCTGATCCTCGGACTCGCCGCCTTACTCAGGCCATTTACCGTGCATTCTGATATTCTGCGCCGCGAATTACCGCTAATGTTGCTGGTCAGTGTGCTGGCCGGGCTGGTGCTCTACGATGGACAGCTGTCCCGTCTCGACGGGCTGTTTTTACTGGCGTTAGCGCTTCTGTGGCTGCTGTTTACCATCAAAATCGCCCGTCTGGCGGAGCGCCAGGGCAGCGATAGCCTGACTCGCGAACAGCTGGCGGAGCTGCCGCGTGAAGGATCGCTGCCGGTCGCTCTGCTCTGGTTAGGGGTCGCGATGATTGTCATGCCCATGGCTACCCGTATGGTGGTGGATAACACCACGGTATTGGCAAACTTTTTTGCCATTAGCGAGCTGACCGTCGGTCTGACGGTGGTGGCGATAGGTACCAGCCTGCCAGAGCTGGCCACCGCTATCGCCGGGGCGCGGAAAGGGGAAGATGACATTGCTATCGGCAATATCATCGGCGCCAATATCCTCAATATTGCGCTGGTGCTGGGTTTACCGGCGCTGATCGCGCCGGGGAGCTTTGCGAGCGAAGCCTTCACGCGCGATTATGGCGTGATGCTGCTGGTCAGCCTGATCTTCGCGGTGCTGTGCTGGCGCCGCCAGCAGCAGCCGGGACGGCTGGTTGGCGCACTGCTGGTCGGCGGCTTTGTGGTTTGGTTGGCGATGCTGTTCTGGACAGCGCCGCTCTTCGTTGAATGACTCGGGATAACATCATGTCGCAAATAGATTTGCCCACGGATTTTGACTTTCAACAGGCAGGCCGTCAGGTGCTGGAAATTGAACGTGAAGGTCTGGCCCAGCTCGATCAATATATAAATGAAGACTTTACCCATGCTTGCGAAACGATTTTCCGCTGCGGCGGCAAAGTCGTGGTGATGGGGATGGGCAAATCCGGCCACATCGGCCGCAAAATGGCGGCGACGTTCGCCAGTACCGGCACCTCGGCTTTTTTTGTCCACCCCAGCGAAGCGGCGCACGGCGATTTAGGAATGGTCACTCCACAGGATGTGGTGATTGCGCTGTCGAATTCCGGCGAATCGAATGAAATTCTGGCGCTGATCCCGGTCCTGAAGCGCCAGCAGGTGAAGCTTATCTGCATCACCAGCCGGCCTGAGAGCAGCATGGCGCGCGCAGCGGATATCCATCTGTGCGTGAAAGTGCCCAAAGAGGCCTGCCCGTTAGGGCTGGCGCCCACCTCCAGCACCACCGCGGCGCTGGTGATGGGTGATGCCCTCGCCGTCGCTCTGCTGGAAGCCCGTGGCTTTACCGCCGAAGATTTCGCCCTGTCTCATCCTGGCGGCGCACTCGGTCGTAAGCTGTTGCTGCGCGTCAATGATATTATGCATACCGGTGATGAAATCCCGCACGTCGGCCTGCAGGCCACCCTGCGCGATGCGCTGCTGGAAATCACGCGTAAAAATTTAGGCATGACCGCCGTCTGCGATGACGATATGAACATCATCGGGATCTTCACCGATGGTGACCTGCGCCGGGTCTTTGATACCGGCGTCGATATGCGTAATGCCAGCATTGCCGATGTCATGACCCGGGGAGGGATCCGCATCCGTCCCGGCACCCTGGCGGTAGATGCGCTAAACCTGATGCAATCCCGTCATATCACCTGCGTGCTGGTTGCCGATGGCGACCACCTGCTAGGTGTGGTACATATGCACGATCTCCTGCGCGCGGGCGTAGTGTAAGTAAGGAAAAAATAATGAATAATGCTGATGCTCAGTTAGCGACATGCTATGGGCCGGTAAGCCAGGCGTTTCTCGATCGCGCGGCTAAGATCCGTCTACTGATCCTCGATGTTGACGGTGTATTATCCGACGGACTTATCTATATGGGTAATCACGGCGAGGAGCTGAAAGCGTTCAACGTCCGCGATGGCTATGGTATCCGCTGCGCGCTGACCTCCGGCATCGAAGTGGCGATTATTACCGGGCGAAAAGCTAAACTGGTAGAAGACCGCTGCCAGACGCTGGGCATTACGCATCTCTATCAAGGTCAGTCGGATAAGCTGTTGGCGTTTCGCGAATTAGTCAGCAAACTGGCGGTTCGTCCGGATGAAGTGGCGTATATCGGCGACGATCTGATCGACTGGCCGGTGATGGCGGAAGTGGGTTTAAGCGTCGCCGTCGCCGATGCGCATCCGCTGCTGCTGCCGCGGGCGAATTATGTCACGCGCATTAACGGCGGACGCGGCGCGGTACGCGAAGTCTGCGATTTGTTACTATTGGCGCAGGGCAAGTTGGATGAGGCCAAAGGGCAATCAATATGAGTAAAACCAGACGTTGGGTTATCATTTTACTGTCGCTGCTCGCGCTGATCCTCATCGGCCTGAATCTGGCGAATACGGACGACACGGCCCAGCCGGAGGTCAATCCCAACGACCCGACGTATAAAAGCGAACATACCGACACCGTCGTGTACAGCCCGGAAGGCGCCCTGAGCTATCGGCTGATTGCCGAGCATGTGGAATACTTTTCCGATCAGGAGGTTTCCTGGTTTACCAAGCCGGTGATGACCACCTTTGATACCAATAAGGTGCCAACCTGGTCAATCAGGGCAGATAAAGCGAAGCTGACGAATGACCGTATGCTCTATCTTTACGGGCACGTTGAGGTGAATGCGCTCGCGCCTGACTCTCAACTGCGCAAAATTACGACGGATAACGCCCAGATAAATCTGGTCACACAGGACGTTACCTCCGATGACATGGTGACGTTATACGGCACCACATTTAATTCCAGCGGCCTGAAAATGCGTGGAAACCTTCGCAGCAAAAATGCCGAGCTGATTGAAAAGGTGAGAACCTCTTATGAAATTCAGAACAAACAAACTCAGCCTTAAGATTGCGCTCGCCGGCGCTTTACTGGCCGCCAGCCTGCCGGCCCTGGCCAAGACGGGAGATACCGATCAGCCGATCCATATCGAGTCCGATCAGCAGTCACTGGATATGCAGGGCAACGTCGTCACTTTCACCGGTAACGTGGTCGTCACCCAGGGGACGATCAAAATTAACGCTGATAAAGTGGTGGTCACCCGTCCGGGCAATGAGAAAGGTAAAGAGGTGATCGAAGGCTTCGGTAACCCGGCCACCTTCTACCAGATGCAGGATAACGGCAAGCCGGTAAAAGGCCGGGCGTCGAAAATGCGCTACGAGCTGCAGAATGATTACGTCGTGCTGACCGGCAACGCTTACCTTGAGCAGCTCGACAGCAATATCAAGGGCGATAAGATCACCTATCTGGTGAAAGAGCAAAAAATGCAGGCCTTCAGCGACAAAGGTCGACGCGTCACCACCGTTCTGGTGCCGTCTGAGCTGCAGGATAAAAGCGGCAATCAGCAAAAGAAGAGTAACTAATTCGTTATGGCAACCTTAACTGCGAAGAACCTCGCCAAAGCTTATAAAGGCCGCCGCGTGGTGGAAGATGTCAGTCTCACCGTTAACTCCGGAGAGATTGTCGGCTTGCTCGGCCCGAACGGCGCCGGTAAAACCACCACCTTCTACATGGTGGTCGGCATTGTGCCGCGCGACGCGGGCAATATTATTATCGATGACGAAGACATCAGTCTGCTACCGCTGCACGCGCGCGCGCGCCGGGGCATCGGCTATCTGCCGCAGGAAGCCTCTATTTTTCGTCGTCTGAGCGTCTATGACAACCTGATGGCGGTCCTGCAGATCCGTGACGATTTAACCAGCGAACAGCGGGAAGATCGCGCCAAAGAGCTGATGGAAGAGTTTCATATTGAGCACCTGCGCGACAGCCTCGGTCAGGCGCTCTCCGGTGGTGAACGCCGCCGTGTCGAAATTGCTCGCGCGCTGGCGGCGAACCCGAAATTTATCCTTCTGGATGAACCCTTTGCCGGTGTTGACCCCATCTCCGTTATCGATATCAAACGCATCATTGAACACCTGCGCGACAGCGGCCTCGGCGTACTGATCACCGACCATAACGTCAGAGAGACCCTCGCCGTCTGCGAACGGGCGTATATTGTCAGTCAGGGACACCTTATTGCTCATGGTACGCCGCAGCAGATCCTCGAAGATGAGCAGGTTAAGCGCGTGTATCTTGGGGAAGACTTCAGACTCTGATAGGGTAGAGGTTACAGACGTTTTAGCCGGAGATATTTACCCTGAACATGAAGCAAGGTTTGCAATTAAGGCTTAGCCAACAGCTTGCCATGACGCCGCAACTGCAGCAGGCTATTCGTTTGCTGCAGTTGTCCACGTTAGAACTCCAGCAAGAGCTCCAGCAAGCGCTGGAAAGTAACCCATTGCTTGAGCAAACCGATCTTCACGACGAGGTAGAGGCGAAAGAAGTGGAGGACCGCGAGTCCCTCGATACCGTCGATGCGCTTGAGCAAAAAGAGATGCCGGACGAGCTCCCTCTCGATGCCAGCTGGGATGAAATCTATACCGCCGGTACGCCGTCAGGCAACGGCGTGGATTATCAGGACGACGAGCTGCCCGTCTATCAAGGCGAAACCACTCAGACGCTGCAGGATTATCTGATGTGGCAGGTCGAGCTGACGCCCTTCACCGACACTGACCGCGCCATTGCCACCTCCATCGTCGACGCCGTCGACGATACGGGCTATCTCACCATTCAGATTGAAGACATCGTCGACAGCATTGGCGATGACGAAATCGGCCTGGAAGAGGTGGAGGCCGTTCTGAAGCGCATCCAGCGTTTTGATCCGGTTGGCGTCGCGGCGAAAGATCTGCGCGACTGCCTGCTGATCCAGCTGTCGCAATTCGCTAAAGAGACGCCGTGGCTGGAAGAGGCCCGGTTGATTATCAGCGACCATCTCGATCTGCTGGCTAACCACGATTTCCGCACCCTGATGCGAGTAACGCGCCTGAAAGAAGAGGTGCTGAAAGAGGCGGTGAATCTGATCCAGTCGCTGGATCCCCGCCCTGGCCAGTCCATTCATACCAGTGAACCGGAATATGTCATTCCCGACGTACTGGTCCGCAAGGTCAGTGGCCGCTGGACCGTGGAGCTCAACGCCGACAGCATTCCCCGGCTGAAGATTAATCAGCAATATGCGGCAATGGGCAACAGCGCCCGCAATGACGCCGACGGCCAGTTCATTCGCAGCAATCTGCAGGAAGCCCGCTGGCTAATCAAAAGTCTCGAAAGCCGCAACGATACGCTGCTGCGCGTCAGCCGCTGCATCGTTGAACAGCAGCAGGCTTTTTTCGAACAGGGTGAAGAGTATATGAAGCCGATGGTGCTGGCCGATATCGCCCAGGCTGTCGAGATGCATGAATCCACCATTTCCCGTGTCACCACGCAAAAATATCTGCACAGTCCGCGCGGTATTTTTGAACTGAAGTATTTCTTCTCCAGCCATGTGAATACCGAAGGCGGCGGCGAAGCCTCGTCGACGGCCATTCGCGCGTTGGTGAAGAAGTTAATCGCCGCGGAAAACCCCGCGAAGCCGTTGAGCGACAGTAAGCTCACCTCCATGCTGTCCGAGCAGGGTATCATGGTCGCGCGCCGCACTGTCGCGAAGTACAGAGAGTCTTTATCCATTCCGCCGTCAAACCAGCGTAAACAACTGGTCTGACACAACCGATAAGGAAGACACTATGCAGCTCAACATTACAGGACACAACGTCGAGATCACCCCCGCGATGCGCGACTTCGTCACGGCGAAGTTCAGCAAACTGGAGCAATTTTTCGACCGGATCAATCAGGTCTATATTGTGTTAAAAGTAGAGAAAGTGACGCAAATTGCGGACGCGAATCTGCATGTCAACGGTGGCGAAATCCATGCCAGTGCGGAAGGGCAGGATATGTATGCAGCTGTCGATGGTCTTATCGACAAGCTGGCAAGGCAGTTAACGAAGCACAAAGATAAACTAAAACAACACTAATTGTCCGGGCCCCCCTGCGTCCGTCGTGGTTTAACATCGGCGGCGGGCGCGGGGGCGCTCAGGTGAAATTATGATGAACAACGATTCGGCTCTACAACTGAGCAACGTCCTGAACCAGGAATGTACCCGTAGCCAGGTTCACTGCCAGAGCAAGAAGCGTGCTCTGGAAATCATTAGCGAACTGGCCGCCAAACAGTTAAGTTTGCCGCCGCAGGTGGTGTTCGAAGCGATCCTCACCCGCGAAAAAATGGGCAGTACCGGGATTGGCAATGGTATTGCCATTCCTCACGGTAAACTGGAAGAGGATACGCTGCGTGCTGTCGGCGTTTTTGTCCAGCTGGAAACCCCCATCGCCTTCGACGCGATCGACAATCAGCCTGTCGACCTGCTGTTCGCGCTGCTGGTGCCAGCCGACCAGACAAAGACTCACCTGCATACGCTCTCCCTGGTGGCCAAACGGCTGGCGGACAAAGCGATTTGCCGTCGCCTGCGCGCGGCGCAGAGCGATGAAGAGTTGTATGAGATCATCACCGAAGCAGGAAGCAGCGATGACGCATAACGGCAGTCGCACCTTATCCTTTATCGTACTGAGGAGAAACGGTACATGGTACTGATGATCGTCAGCGGCCGCTCGGGCTCGGGGAAATCCGTCGCTCTGCGAGCGCTGGAAGATATGGGCTTTTACTGCGTGGATAACCTGCCGGTCGTGCTGCTGCCCGATCTGGCGCGGTCGCTGGCTGACCGCAATATCTCCGCGGCCGTCAGCATCGACGTGCGTAACATGCCGGAATCACCGGAAATCTTTGAACAGGCGATGCAGAACCTGCCGGAATGCTTTTCTCCGCAATTGCTGTTCCTTGATGCCGATCGTAATACCCTGATCCGCCGTTACAGCGATACTCGTCGCTTACACCCGCTCTCCAGCAAGAACCTGTCGCTCGAAAGCGCCATCGACGAAGAGAGCGACTTGCTGGAGCCACTGCGCTCCCGTGCGGATCTGATCGTCGATACGTCCGAAATGTCGGTGCATGAGCTGGCGGAAATGCTGCGTACTCGCTTGTTAGGCAAACGCGAGCGCGAACTGACGATGGTCTTCGAATCCTTCGGCTTCAAGCACGGTATTCCGATCGATGCTGATTACGTCTTTGACGTGCGCTTTCTGCCAAACCCGCACTGGGATCCGAAACTGCGTCCAATGACCGGTCTGGATAAACCGGTGGCCGCCTTCCTTGACCGGCACACTGAAGTGCACAACTTTATTTACCAGACCCGGAGCTATCTTGAGCTATGGTTACCGATGCTGGAGACCAACAATCGCAGCTATCTGACGGTGGCCATTGGCTGCACCGGCGGTAAACATCGTTCGGTTTATATTGCTGAACAACTGGCTGACTACTTCCGCTCCCGCGGCAAGAACGTACAGTCTCGTCATCGGACGCTGGAAAAACGTAAATCATGACCGTAAAGCAGACCGTTGAAATCACCAATAAGCTGGGCATGCACGCCCGCCCGGCGATGAAACTGTTTGAGCTGATGCAGAATTTCGATGCCGAAGTACTGCTGCGCAACGATGAAGGCACGGAGGCGGAAGCAAACAGCGTGATTGCCCTGCTGATGCTGGACTCCGCGAAAGGGCGGCAGATAGAGGTGGAAGCCAGCGGTCCGCAGGAAGTTGAGGCGCTCGCCGCGGTGATTGCTCTTTTTAATGCCGGATTTGATGAAGACTAAGCGTCACGCTTCCCGGCGACGGCCGACTGGCGACAGTGCCAGCCCCGGCGCCGGATTCACGCGCTAATACAGCTTATGCTCGCGCATAAACCCTTCCCCGCCCAGCTGTCGCATCTGGCGTAAGATCCAAGCCTGGCGGCTGCGCACATAGCCCGAAGGCGCGTCAGCGCGATAGCGGATCGGATTTGGCAGCACCGCGGCCAGCAGAGCCGCTTCCCCCGGCGTCAGCTGGCTGGCAGGCTTATGAAAATAGCGCTGCGCGGCCGCTTCCACACCAAATATCCCATCGCCAAACTCGGCAATATTCAGGTAGACGGTCAGGATCCGCTTTTTACTCCAGACGGTTTCTATACCGACCGTCAGCCCGGCTTCCAGCCCCTTACGCAACCAGCTGCGGCCATCCCATAAAAACAGGTTTTTCGCCGTCTGCTGCGACAGCGTTGACGCGCCGCGGATGCGGGTATCATGACGCTCATTGTGCGCCAGCGCTTTTTCTATCGCCGATACGTCGAACCCCCAATGTTCCGGGAACTTTTGATCTTCGGCGGCAATCACCGCCAGCCCCATCCACGGAGAGATCTCATCCATGCCGACCCAATCAGAGTGCGCCAGATAGTGGACATCTCCGGAGAGCCAGGCGCTCACCTGCCGCTCAAGCATCACCGCCGAAAACGGCACCGGCAGCACGCTAAACAGCGCGATCCCCCCGCCCCATAAGACGGCGGCGATCAGCAGCAGACGCAGCGCCAGTCGTTTTAGCAGCGCAAAGGGCGCAACGCGGAGCCTCATGCGCTCAGCGCCAGCACGCGGGCGACCAGCTTTTCGATCCCGGTGGCGGCTTGAGCAATATTCTCTGCCAGCATATACGCCGGGGTGGTGACCACTTTGTTCTCTTCATCCACCACGATGTCGTCGACC